>JBEIQK010000913.1:0-2426 GCA_040376505.1 Alphaproteobacteria bacterium
GACGAAGCCAGCCGGGCCGCCCGCTACGTCAGCGCCCTGCTCGACCGCGCCGGCGACCGCCTGCCCGATCTGCCCGCCCTGGCCGCCGCCATCGGCCTGCGCTGGCCCGTGCAGGCCGTGCCCTAGGGAGCCCGGCCCATTAGGCAGCCCCGGCAAGGAGCCCCATGATCCCGCTGCTGCTCACCCTCCTCTGCCCCGCGCGGGCCGAAGATCCGCCCCCACCGGCCCCAACGGAAGAGCCGCCCCCGGCCGATTCGGAGATGAGCCGCCGCGAGCGCCGCCGCGCCGAGCCGCCCGACCCCCGCGGCCACATCCCGGCCCTGGTGCCCGGCCAGCTCAACTGGCCAATGGCCAACCTGCGCTACAGCCACAAGCTGCGCGACAGCATCTCGGTGGAGGGGGGTTTACAGATCGGCGAGTACAATCCGAGCGCCATCAGCCTCATCCGCGATGAGCTGGCCAAGCACGACATCGACGCGCCGCTGAAGATGCTGAGCCCCGAGGTGGGCGTGGCCCTGCACGTCAACAACCGCTTCGATCGCGGCCTGCGCATCGGCGCCTCGGTGAAGACGGTGCGCATCGCCACCGAGGTCACCCTCTACGAAAAAGAGGCCAACGGCGCCAAGGTCAGCAGCGACGCCACCCTCAGCCTCGTGGGCGCCGCCCCGCTGCTCTATGTCGGCTACCGCACCCACAACAAGCTCGGCCTCGTCTTTGACTACCGGGTGGGCGGCGGCGTGATGAAGTCCAAGGCCAATGCCACGGTCTCCGCCGAGGCCAGCATCTACGACGAACAGTTGGCGGAGCTCACCCAGGACTTCAACGCCGCCTTTGACATTCCCTGGGTGGTCAATCAGATCAGCGTGGGCTGGCTCTTTTAGGGGTTCTGTTCATGCTTTGGATGCTGTTGGCCTGTAGCGCCCCCTTCTCCTCCTACTCCACCCGCCAGGGCCCCCCCGAGGAGCGGCCGCCGGCCAGCGACAGCGCCCTGCCGCCGGTGGACACCAGTCCGCCGCCCCAGGACAGCGCCACCGACAGCGCCACCGACAGCGCGCCCCCCGCCGAAACGGCCGACACCGGCGAGGTCATCACGCCGCCGGCCCCCCTGCGGGTGGCGGTGATCTCCGATCTCAACAGCAGCTACGGCTCCACCAGCTACCGGGCCGAGGTCCACGCCGCCATCGACGCCCTCCTCGCCGACCCGCCCGATCTGGTTCTGTCCACCGGCGACATGGTGGCCGGCCAGAAGGGCGGGCTCGACTACGAGGCCATGTGGAGCGCCTTTCACGCCGCCGTCTCCGACCCCCTCGACAGCGCCGGCCTGCCCTTCGCCGTCACGCCGGGCAACCACGACGCCTCAGACTACGCCGGCTACGAAGAGGAGCGCGAGGCCTACGCCGCCGCCTGGACCGACCGGGTGCCCGCCGTGGACATGGTGGACGGGGCTGACTTTCCCTTTCGCTACGCCTTTGTCATGGGCGACACCCTCTTTGTGTCGCTCGACGACACCCTGGTGGGCAGCCTCGGGAGCGATCAGCGGGCGTGGCTGAGCGGGGTGCTCGACACGCCGGCCGCGGTGAAGATCGTCTACGGTCATGTGCCGCTCTACCCGGTGGCGATCGGCCGCGAGACCGAGGCCCTCTTCGATGACACCTTGGAGGATCTGCTCAACGACAAGGGGGTCACCGCCTTCATCAGCGGGCACCACCACGCCTACTACCCCGGCCGGCGGGGGCGATCTGCGTCTGGTCGCCACCTCCTGCCTGGGCGACAGCGCCCGCGAGCTCATCGGCACGGCCGAAGACTCGCCGCGCAGCGTGCTGCGCTTTGTGATTGAAGGGGGCGCCATCACCGAGTTGGAGGCCTGGTCGGGCTCCACCTTCGACACGGTGGTGGAGCGCGACGCCTTGCCGACCTCGGTGGGGTCGGGGGGCGATGTGATTGTGCGGGATGATCAGTAGGCGGGAGGCGCGGCGAAGGGGAACCGTTCAGCCTACCTCCGCTGCCCGAGGGCGCCGGCTGGCGGTGGGCAACCGGGGTGCTACGGTCAGGGCGCCGTGTGGAGCTTTGGCACCACGACCACTTCACCCCGTTCCAGGGCATTCGAGGTGCTCGCCGCCCTCTTTGTGACCCACGAAGAGGGCGTTCTTGCGAGGCAGCGAGATGACGATGAGCGCCCGCTTGCTGGCGTTGGTTTGAATTGGCAACGGGGGCCGGAATCTACCGCAGAGGTCGCAGAGGACGCAGAGAGGGAGGAGGAGGAAGAGGTGGAGGAGGAGGAAGAGGTGGAGGAGCGAGAGGGGGAAGAGATCGAGTGGACACAGGTCCTCCACGTTCTCCCTCCGTCTGCTCTGCGCTCTCTGCGCTCTCTGCGGTGGAATTCCTCACGCTCTCACCCCCGGAACGTCGATCTGGCCGGTCACGGC
>JBEIQK010000869.1:0-2628 GCA_040376505.1 Alphaproteobacteria bacterium
CCTCGCGGAAGAGCCGCAAGGCGTCGATGTCGATGTCGCTGGGGGGATCCGAGTCGAGGCGGCGGCCGCGGGGCAGCGCAGAGGCAGCGGAGCTCATGGGCGCTCTCCTTTACCAACATCCTATGACCCGCGTATGCAAGTTGGTCAAGTGGTGACCGCGCGCCAGCACAAAAGTCCTCAAGGTGGACCGGCCCGCGATCACAGGAGCAGGGCGCAAAACCCGGCGGCCACCACCGCGCCGAGCACGTCCAGCACGATGCCTTCGCGAATCATGACCCGGGAGGGCACGAGGCCGGTGCCATAGGCGATCGCGTTGCTGGCGCAGCCGGCCGGCAGCATGAACGAGGCGCTGGCGCCGATGGTCGCGGGGAGCATCAGGGCGGCCGGCTCCAGACCTGCGGCGAGGGCCGCGGTGGCCAGGATCGGCAGCAGCAGCGAGGCGGTGGCGGTGTTGCTGGTGAACTCGCTGATGAGCGAGACGGAGAGGGCCAGGACGAAGGCCAGCAGCGCGTAGGGCCAGGCCTCCAGCGCCAGCCCGTTGGCGAGGCCGTCGCCGATCGCCGCCGAGAAGCCCGAGGCCTCGAAGGCCCGGGCGATGGCGATGCCGCCGCCAAAGAGGATGAGCAGGCCCCACGGCACGCGCTCGGCCTGCTTCCAGGTGAGCAGCCGACCGCCTTCGCCATTGGGCAGCACCAGGGCCAGGAAGACGGCCATCAGGGCCACGCTGCCATCGTCGGCCCCCGTGAGGCCGGTGAGCCCAGACCAGCCGCCGAAGGGGGCGGTGCGGGTCATCCACAGCAGGGCCGTCACCCCGAAGATGGCGATGGTGCGAAGCTCTCGGGGGCGCCAGGCGGCCTGGACCGGCACCGCGCCCACCCGCTCCTTGCCCAGGTGCCGGCTCAGCCAGAGGGCGGCCAGGGGCAGCAGCACGGCGACCACCGGCACGCCCAGGCCCATCCAGCGCAGGAAAGACCAGGGCTCCTGCCCGGCGCGCTCCAGCACCGCGGCGAAGATGAGGTTGGGCGGGGTGCCGACGGGGGTGCCGATGCCGCCGATGCTCGACGCGTAGGCGATGCCCAGCACCAGCGGCGCCGCCAGGGGGCTCGGCCCGCCGCGGTGGCGCTCATCCTGGCTGATCAGGGCGAGGCCGACCGGCATCATTACCAGCGTGGTGGCGGTGTTGGAGATCCACATCGACACGAAGCCGGTGGCCAGCATGAAGGCCACCACCAAGAAGCGCCCGCTGCGCCCGCTGGCGAAGCGAACGAGGCCCACCGCGAGGCGCTCGTGGGCGCCGCTGTGCTCCACCATCGCCGAGAGCAAAAAGCCGCCCAGCATCAGCAGCACCACCGGGTCGCCATAGGCCGCGGCGGCGCTCTTGGCGTCGATGATGCCGAGCAGGGGCAGCAGGCCGAAGGGGAGCAGGGCGGTGGCGGCCAGGGGGATCGGCTCGGCGGCCCACCAGGCCGCGCAAAAGGCGGTGATCGCCCCGGTGAGCGCGGCGGGGAGCGGCATTCCGGCGAGGAGGAGCCCGCCGCCCACGACGAGGGCGGCGACGGGGCCGCTCGCCCAGGCTGCGCGTGACGGTTCGGACATCCTGATCACCTCGACCGGTGCAACAGTGCTTCTCCTGCTATGCCGTCGTCGGCCGGCAGGCCGTCGCTACCTTCGTGACGTGCCTCGCGACCCCCTCGGCCCCGCGGGGCCTGGAGCGAAGATGATCTCAGTCGTCACGGCGGACAGTCGCGGTCTCACCCAGGTGGACTGGCTGCACAGCGCCCACAGCTTCTCTTTTGGCAGCTACCGCGACCCGGCCCGGATGGGGGTTGGCCCCCTGCGGGTGATCAATGAAGACCGCGTCACCCCGGGCGGCGGCTTCGCCACCCATGGCCACGCCGACATGGAGATCCTCTCCTATGTCATCGCCGGCGCCCTCTCTCACCGCGACAGCACCGGCGTGTCGTCGGTCATCCTCCCGGGCGAGCTGCAGCGGATGCGGGCGGGCACTGGCATCCGACACAGTGAGTTCAACCACTCCCAGACCGAGCCGGTGCACTTCCTGCAGATCTGGATTCTGCCCAATCGCAAGGGGCTGACCCCGGGCTACGCCCAGCAGGCCTTTCCGCTGGATGCGCGCGCCGATGAGCCGGTGCTGCTGGCCAGCCTCGACGGCGACGAAGGGTCGGTGGAGGTCAGCCAGGACATCCGTCTGTACGGCAGCCGCCTGCGCGAGGGCAAGCTGGTGCGCGTGGCCCTCGACCATGGGCGACTGGGCTTTGTGCAGGTGGTCGCCGGCTCGCCGATGGTGAACGGACGGACCTGCCGGGCCGGCGACGGCCTCCTCCTCGACGGCGAGTCGCAGGTGGAGGTCTACGGCAAGGGGGCCGAGGTGCTGATCTTCGATCTACCGCGTCGGCCTTGAAGGGCGCCCTTCGGGCAGGGGCCCCAGGTCCCAGAGCAGTGCACCGTCAACCTCGAGGCCGGGGCCCAGCTCCGCGGTGATCAGCGCCCGGAGCGCCGGTGCGGCCTCGGGTGCCAGCTCGGGGTGCAGGCTGATCCAGCGGATGCCATGCCAGCGAAGCTGGTCCAGCGGCGCCCGGCCGACCTCGGCGGCCAGCACCGGCTCGA
>JBEIQK010000976.1:0-2162 GCA_040376505.1 Alphaproteobacteria bacterium
CATCCCGGCGGGCCTGCTGATCGACACCGACGCCGACGCCGTGGGTGACATCACCCTCGACGAGCTGATGGACCCGAGTCTGTACTCCCCCCTCGGCGGCACCATCATCCTCACCGGCGTCGCCGCGATCGACGGCTTGGGCAACATCGGCTACACCGCCGACAGCGTCTTCTTCGAGTTCGGTGAGCACGTGCTGGCGGGTCCGTTGGTCTCGGTGGATTCGGTGGGCGGCACCTTTGTGGTGGGTACGTCCACCGTCACCATCAACACCGATCCCCGCATGCCTGGCGACATCTTGGACCTCGGCGGCAACCTCATCAGCATCAACGACATGCTGGGCTACGAGGGCACCCTGGTGGCCGCTGAGGGCTACTTCCGCGGCGGCATCCACTACGCCCGGCTCGTTGAGACCGAGGTGGTGGTGCCCTCGGCCGGCACCGACACCGTGGTGATCGAGCGCGCCCAATACCGCTCCAGCAAGCGCTCGGTGCAGGTGCGCGGTCAGGTCACGGCCAGCCCGGTGGATGGCAGCTTTGCCAGCACCGTCTCCATCGACGTCGGCTGCAATGGCACGGTCGACAATGTCGCCAGCACCATCGTCGATCCGGTGTTGGGCCTGGCGGAGTTCCGATACCAGTCGGGCAACAACGCCTTCGCCACGGCGCCGGCCAACGTCTGCGTGACCTCGCCCAATGGCGGCACGGCGACGCGGGTGATGGATGTGATCTGAGCCCTCGCGGCTCTGGCGACGCGGCGCCCTCCGAGGCGCCGCGTTTGCGTTTGGGCCCTTACACGCAACAGACAGTACATCTGCCACCTGTCCGACGCTCGCCGCCCCACCCGGGTCACCGGCGCCGATGACGTGGGTGACATCACGCTCGACGAGCGGATGGCCCCCTCGCTCGACTCCCGCCGGCGGGCGGTGGGAGCGCGCGGATCCTTACGGGAGCCGGTAGGCGCCTGCCGCCGTGCTCCCCGCTGGTAGGAGGCCCACTGTGACGAGGTTGTCAACCACGGCGGTCCAGCGGGCCTCGGTCATCGCGCCGATGCCCTCGCTGCCGGTGACATAGGGGGCCTGGGCTTTGGTGATACAGTCGAGGAGGGCGGGCTTCATCTGATCGTTCAGCCGACTGATCTCGGCGTTGGCGCGGCCAGGACTGTTCATGTAAGCAGCCCAGCCTTCGGCAGTGGCCTTGACAAAGGCTGCCGCCCAAGGAGGAGGCGGGTCGGCCACGGCGACGAGGCTGGCGTAGGGGTTCCATCCCGTCGAGGCCGCGCCGAGGAAGGTGACCTGGGCGCCCTGGGCCTGGGCCACGCAGGGCTCACTGGTGACGTAGCCCTGCTGAATGAAGGACGGATCGGCCAGGAAGGCACCCACGGTTCCGGCGTAGGGCACGGCCTCCACCCGCCCCTCCCAGGCGTAGCGCTTCCAGGTCCAGATCTGAAAGGGGCTGCCCACTTCAATCGCCACGCGGGCGCCTGGCTTCTTGCCGATGTCTTCGATGGTGGCGAAGCCGGCAGCGGCGTGGGCCATCAGACCCTGGGGGTTGTCCTGAAAGGCGGGCCAGAGCCCAACCGCCTGGATGCCGCGGGCGCGCTTGAGGAGCAGATCGTCGGCGCCGGTGATCGCCACCTCGGCGGACCCGGTCCCCAGCAGCTCCAGGGTGGGGGCCCCTGGGCCGCCGGGGAGGATGGTGACGTCGAGGCCGGCCTTGTCGTACAGGCCGCTCAGCTCGGCCTCGTAAAAGCCGCCAAATTCCGGCTCGGGATACCAGTTCAGCGCCACCCGAATGGGTGTCAGCGTCGGACCCGCAGGTGGAGGCGCCTCGGTGGCGCAGGCGAGGAAGAGGGCAAAGAACATCGCAGGCTCCTGGTCGTGTGGCCAGTCTTATCGCGGCGCTCCTCGTCAGCCCGGACCCCACCGAGGCGAAATCGGCGGCCCATCCCCCCTCGACGGCCCGCCTCGAGCGCGGGGGTGCAGTCCCGCTGCGCAGGCTGGCGCACTCAAGACTGGCGCAGGTTCGCCAACCCAGCCTCCAGCGAGGCCAGATCGGCGCCGTCCATCAGCGCGTCGGCCAGGCTCGCCAGCGCCCCGCCGTCCAGCGATTCCAGGCGCGAGATCAGCCCGGAGGCCGCAGGGCCGAATCGACGCCTCAACAAGC
>JBEIQK010000192.1:0-9435 GCA_040376505.1 Alphaproteobacteria bacterium
CCTTGGCGCGGCCGCGCCGGTAGACCATCAGGTCGTCGGGCGGCTTGTAGAAGAAGAGCGAGCGCGTGCGCACCGGCAAGGGGGCCTGCCAGCTCCGCACGCCACCAGCCGTGCCGACGAGGCGCCAGGGGCCGCTGATCGAGATGGGCCCGGCCTCGTCCTCCAGCGATGCGCCGACGATGTCGGCGGCGGAGACGGCGGCAGGGCCCAACTCAACCGGCTGCGCGGCCCTCCCCAGCGAGAGGAGGGCTGCGAAGAGCGGGATCACGCGCGACGGCGCCGCAGGAAGAGCGCGGCGGCGCCGACCATCAGGCCGGCAAAGGAGGCGCCCTGCGAGGTGGTGGAGCAGGAGCCGCCCTTGACCTCGCCGGTGTCGATGAAGATCTCCTCGGCGTACTGCCCGCCGGGGCCTTCGACCGTCAGCACCACGCGGTACTTGCCTTCACCGCCCAGGTCGACCTTGGGCGACCAGGCGGCGAGGGTCTGGGTGGGCTCGTCGACGTTGTCGCCTTCGTAGACCTCCCACTGGATGGACTCGATGCAGCCGTAGACCGAGGTGTCGACCTGGTTGATGAGCTGGTACACGAACTCTTCGTCGTGGGCGTAGCTGAAGAGGCCCTCAAAGCCTTCGGCCGGCTCGGGCAGCCCGCAGACGACCACATAGGAGCGGGCGCGCTGCACGTCCTGCCAGGCGCCGCACTCGCCCTCGCCGTCGCCATTGGAGGTGAGGACCACGGAGTACTGGCCCTTCTCTTCGTAGGTGTGGCAGGGGCTGGCCTCGGCCGAGGTGTTGCCATCGCCGAAGTTCCACTCCACCGAGCCCGGCGACTCGCTGCAGTCCGAGCTGAAGCACACCTCCAGGGGGGCGCCGCCCGAGCGCTCGGAGGACGCGGTGGCCTCGAAGGAGCAGTAGGGGCCGTACAAGGCGTAGAGACCCTCGACGTCGTCGCTGGTCAGCTCCATCTGGTGGGCGTCGCAGGGGTTGGCCGTCCAGAACATGGAGGCGTTTTGCACTTCGGGGTTGTCGCAGGGGACATCGCCCTTGGTGCCGTCGTCGTTGGGATCGTTGCAGGAGTGGCCGAGCCCCCAGAGGTGGCCGATCTCGTGGGTGGAGACGGCCTCGAGCAGGTACTCACCGCCGCACATGCCGGCTTCGAAGCGATCGGTCGAGATCCAGGGGGTGGTCTCGTTGTACGCGATGTCGCATTCGTAGGTGTAGAAGTAGTTCTTGCCCTGGAAGCTGAAGGCCGAGTCGGCCGTGGGCTGGCAGAGGGTGGCCGCGAGGACGCCGCTGTCAAGCTCGTCGCTCGGGTCCTCGAAGGTCATGGCGCTGCGGTTGTCTTTCTTGAACGAGGCCGTGATGTTGGCGTCCTGCTCCGCCTTGGTGGCGCTCACCTCGGCGCAGGGGGCCTGGATGGTCCAGTTGTCGAAGGAGGACTGGATGTCAACGGCGGCGACGTCCATCTCGATGGTGTCGTCGACGGTGGCCGAGCTCAGGTACCAGGTCAGCGGCAGGCTGCTGCGCGGCCACACATTCTGGGTGTGCGACCAGGCGTGGGCGGCGTTGGAGAGGGTGAGGAAGGCGAGGAGCGACATCACTTCACCTCAACAGGGACGGCGACGAAGCCATTGATCTGGGCCTCAAAGTCGGCGAGCGGCACGCGCTGGGCGGCCGGCGGGAGCGGGATGAAGCGGTGATCGTAGGGGCGGTCGGCCGAGGGGGCGAAGCGCTGGACGATCGGCGCCCGGCTGTAGGGATCGAGGCGGATGGTGTACTTGCCGTTCATCATGCCGAGCGGCAGGTTGCGACCGCTGCGCTCACCCTGATCGATGAAGAGCAGCACATCTTCGTCGGCGCTGAAGCGGGCGGCCGAGAAGACATCGGAGCGCAGGCCGGCCCAGGTGCCGCCGAGCTGGTCGACGATCAGCAGGTCGGTGGCGGGATCGCCCTTGTAGACGTGATCCACCGTGACCTGGGCCCGGGTCCAGATGACACCGTTGGCGTCGCGCTCGGTCCAGACCTCAGCGACAGTGCCGCGGACGATCAGGTCGGCGAGGCCAACCATCTCCCCGGTGTTCAGGGTGCGAAGCGTGGTGGCTTCCGCGTCGGTGGCGGAGAGGGCCCAACCGGACGCGACCGCCGCGAGGGGGACAAGGAGGGAGCGCATTCTGGACGACTCCGTTGAGGAGCGGCGGTCCACGACGGACAGGTGCCGCACTACTGAGGTTCGGTCGGGTAGCCTGTCTCGGGCAGGCTGACCACCGCCGCACAGTAGCGGTTGCCCGGGCGCGCCGTCAAGGTGGTGATACTGTGTGCAAGATTTTGCGCCTCCTCAGCGCAACCCCCATCCCAGACGAGTACGCCGCCTTGACTTTTTGGTCCGGGTCGCCTACCTCTGGAGCCGCTCACCCGCCGCCGGCATTCCAAGGAACGGCCAGATGCCCAGAATATTTTCCTACGTGCTGCGCCTCTTCCTCATTCTACTAGTGCTGTTGCCCGGCTCCGCGATCGCCGCCGTCACCAGTGGAACCCTCAAAGGCACCGTCGTTGACGATGCCGACACCGAGATCCCTGGCGTGCGCGTGACGATCAAGTCCGAAGCGCTCATGGGTGTTCGGCAGCAGGAGACCGATGCGGAAGGCCGCTACTTCTTCGCCCAACTGCCGCCCGGGGAATACGTCATCATTGCCGAATTCCCCGGCTTCAACACCGAGAAGCGTACCGGCGTACCGGTCAACATCGGCCGCACCACCGAGATCAACATCTCGATGAAGGCCACCACCGGCGAGGCCACGATCGAGTCCGAGGTTGCCCGCCCGGTCATCGACACCGAGTCCGGCAACGTGAGCACCGTGCTCACCAAGGACTTCCTGGAACGCCTGCCCGCGGGCCGGTCCTACCAGGAGGTCGTGCAGATGGCGGCCGGCGTCACCGGCGGCGGCAACCCCAACGTGGCGGGCTCGGGCTCCTCCGAGAACACCTACATGTTGGACGGCGTCAACATCACCGACCCGGTCACCGGCACCTTCTCGCTCAACTTCAACTTCGACGCCATTGAGCAGCTCGAAATCCTGGTCGCGGCCTACGACCCCGAGTACGGCATCAACCTTGGCGGCGGCATCAACATCGTCACCGCCAGCGGCTCGAACACCCTCAAGGTGCAGACCGGCCTGTACATGGAGAACGGCGAGTGGAGCCCCAAGCTGGACTCCATCTTTGCGGCCGACGGTCTGGAGCTGGTCTCCACCGACTTCGACAGCCGCTTCACGCTGTACTCGGCGGGCATCGTGGTGTCGGGTCCGATCATCCGTGACAAGGCCTGGTTCCTGGCTTCGTACGAGAACGCCCGCAGCCTCATCGCCTTCTCCGGCAATCCCCTGCCCCGCGACTACGAGCAGCACTCGGTCTTCACCAAGGTGACCGTGCAGCCTGTCTCCGCGCATCGCTTCTCGCTGGCGATCCAGTCCGACCCCACCACGGTCGACAACATCTTCCAGGGCAGCCGCTTCGTCGAGCCCGAGGCCCAGGGCCGTCAGGCGCAGGGCGGCTGGCTGGGGATGCTCTCCTGGGACTGGTTCATCTCGCCCGAGGCCTTCGTCGAGACCAAGGCGACGGTGCAGAAGTCCTTCATCGAAGTCCATCAGGTGCCCTGCTCGCACGACCAGGACCTCGGCTACAACCCCTGTAGCCCCGACGAGATGGACAACACGATCGACTTCTTCACCCCGGCCCGCTTTGGACAAAACAACGCCTACGACTCCGACAACGCCTACGTCTTCGACATCGGCGACCGCTGGCGCGCCGAGGTCCAGACCAAGTTCAGCCTCCTCCAGATCGAGGCGCTGGGCACCCACGACTTCAAGACGGGCGTGACCGCCGACTTCACCTCCACCCACCGGTCGGTCGGCTTCTCGGGCAACCTGTACTTCGTCGACCTCAACACCCAGTACTACAACCCCGACACCCTGAAGAACTACTACTGGGTCGAGCTCTCGGGCCCCCATGACTACGTCATGAATGCCCAGACCCTGGGCTTCTTCATCCAGGACGTCTACAAGCCGGTCGACAACCTGACCCTGCGCTACGGCTTCCGCTACGACCGCCAGGACTTCCGCAACGACCTGGGCGAGTCCATCCTGGCCACCGGCCTGTGGGGCCCCCGCTTCTCGGCCAACTGGGACCCCTGGGGCAAGGGCAAGAGCAAGCTGACCGGCAGCGTGGGTCGCTTCAACGACACCAGCCGCCTCGAAGTGGCCGACTACCTCAACGCCTCGGGCTCGGGCTTCGGCTCCAAGCTCTTCCTCGGTGAGTACTTCGGCGAGTTCACCAACGAAGCCAACCTCGACTACTCCTACAGCAGCCCCGACAACACCAACACGGTGCTGCCTGGCCTGACCGCTCCCCGCGCCGACATGTTCACCCTGGGCGCCGAGCAGGAGATCATCCAGGACCTCGCCGTGAAGATCTACTTCAACGGCAAGTTCACCCGGAACCTCTACGCGCTGGACGAAGTGAACGGCGTGTGGGACGAGACCGGCTACGCCAACATCGGCTTCTCCAACGGCGAGTTCGAGTACCTGAACCGGCTGCGCACCCCCAGCATCGCCCGCCGCGACTACTGGTGGACCGAGTTCCGCCTGGAGAAGGTCTTCAGCAACCGCTGGCAGGCCCAGGCCTCCTACACCTACGCCATCTCCAAGGGCTCGGTGCAGGAGACTCCCTCCTACTTCCTGAGCGTCGCCCCGCAGCTCCAGTACGCCACCAACGCCTACCTGGGCACCGACATCCGCCACGACATCACGGGTGCCATCACCTGGGACGTCCCGGATGATCCCTGGACCACCCAGCTCGCCCTCCTCATCTTCGCGGAGTCGGGCTACCCGATGGACCAGTACTACGACAGCGCCTACGGGGCGGGCAGCATCCGCAAGTTCACCCGCGGCACCTACGCCCGCACCGAGGGCTACTGGTACCTGAGCAGCCGTGTCGAACAGCAGATCCCGGTTCGCAAGGGCAAGCTCTCGGGCGTCCTTCAGGTCAACAACTTCACCAACAACCGCTCTGGAAGCGGCGCCGGCATCACCGCGGACAACCGCTGGGTCTACGGCCGCCAGTCTCCCATCAGCGTCCAGCTCGGCGCGGAGTACCAGCTGTGAGTCGCACTCCCATGCACATCCTGCCTCTCCTCGTCTCCCTCGTGGGCTGCGCCTACGAAGAGACCGCCCTTGAGCACGTCGACATCGCGGGAACGGTCAAGATCCCAAAGGAGGCCTTGAACATCGAGGTCATCGACAACGACGACAACGTCTATGTCATCGAAGGTGACATTCGCACCCTGGGCCCGGTCTACCTGGGCGTCTTCCCGGGCGTGCAGGAGGGCGCCTACGCCTACACCTCGCCCGAGACCGGCCCGGTGCTCTCGGCCACCGAGGATGGGGACACCTACCCCTACGGCGGCACGACGGTCGGCCGCATGGAGTTCGGCTGCTACGAGCAGCTTGTCTGCAAGATGGTGACGGGTCGCTTCACCTCCTTCGACGATGTGCTCGACTTCCACGCCAACGTCCTCCACGAGCCGATCCTGAACCAGCAGGGTCTGCCGGTGGGCTCGGCCGAGGAGTACCGCGAGACCTGCTACGACGTGAACAACTACGCCACCGACTTCGAGGTGGACTTCATCAAGGAAGGCCGCCTCGACTTCAAGGAGGATGGCGACTACCTCGTGGCCGACGTGGAGATCCTCCACACCTACTTCAAGGAGGGGATGTCGATCTGGGGTTGGGTGGACATGCCCTCCCGCACCTTCGACTTCTCTACCTGCGACGCTGGCCAGGGCACCCCGGTCAACTTCTATGACCAGCAGTACACCCGTGGGGCCAACTACAGCAACCTGCTGAACCAGCCTGGCAAGTACATCCAGGGTGGCGACTGGGTTGCGGATGAGATCCCGACCATCGAAAGCGCGGACGACAAGTTCGAGGTCGTCTTGGGGTTCAAGAATGAGTAGCGCCCGCCTCTTCCTCCTGGCTCTGCTCGCTGGCTGCGATCGCAACGCGAGCGACATCCTCCCGGACTACAAGTCCGACCTGCCCCCGGTCGTCAACATCGGCGAGATGGGTGTGCTCACCATGGGTGAGTTCGCCGAGCTCCAAGCCGAGCTTTCGCCCTGGGACTGGTGTGAAGGCGCCACCGGCGGCGAGATTCCTGGGCTCGAAGGCGAGTACCCGGGTGGCGGCCCCCGCCGCTGCATCTACGGTGAGCTCGGCGCCCCCGAGCTCGGCGTGAACGGCGGCGCCACCTTCAACTTTGCCGGCACCGGCGGCGAAGTGTGCGTCATCGTCGACCCCGAGGCGGTCTTCTGGAGCGCCTCGATCGCCGAGATCGGCCGCAAGGACGAGTGGGCCTACCCCGATGACACGCTGGACGACGGCGACATCGACATGTACGGGGGCCTGTCCTCCTACTACACGGGCTCGCCGGGCATCGACCTGGGCGACTTCATCGGCTTCTACACCGACAGCCTCGGCCGCACGGTGGAGATCGACTACTCCGAGTGCAAGATGGACTCGGGCTACATCAGCGACGTGGCCCGTGGCGGCCGCGCGGCGGTGGAATCCTGCACCATCGACACCACCGGGCGTGAGGGCGTGAGCTTCACCGTCGTGCTGGACACCTTCTCGGTGCCCCTCAACGATGGCGTGCTCTCCTTCGGCGCCGTCGTGGTGAACGGCCCCTGCGAGAACGTGCCCAATGGCATCACCGAGTGCACGCTCCGCGGCGAGAGCCAGGAGACGGGCGGCGGCATGATCACCTGCTCCGATCGCCTCGAAGAGGCCTTCTGCGCCGAGAACGTGCAGGGCTTCTGCTGCGCGAACCCGGAGATGTGCAACGAGGTGGTCCCCGAAGGCGCCTGCGAGGTGGAGGGCCAGCCCTTCGACCGCGACGTCTTCTGCGCCGAGAACCCCACCTTGTGCTGCGAGAACGAATAGCGCCCCCAAGCGCCGAGGCCGCCTGCGCGCCCCCTTCTCAAGGGTGCCAGGCGGCCTCGCTCGTTGGGCCCCGCCGGGTCAGCGCAGCGGTCGCGCGCCCAGGCGGTCGCCGCCCCCCCGCACCAGCGGCCGATCGTCACGATCGCGGCAGAGGGCGTAGGGGCTCGGCAGGGCGCTGACCGGGCTGCTCTTGCCGCCCTCGATCCAGGCCAGGGCCCCGGCGCGCTCGACGAGGAGACCGGCGCCGCCGGCCCGATCGGGCGAGAAGTCCTTGAGGGAGGAGCCCGCCGGCCAGGCCTGGGTGAGGGGCGCGCCGACGGCCTCGCCCTTGAAGGACAGCGCCCGCAGGCTGAGCTGCTCGCCCAGGGTGGAGGCGACCAGCAGGGCGCGACCGCCGGGCTGGCCCTCCTTCTCGGGGAGGAGCACCGGCCGCACGCCGACGAGCTGCTCGCCCGGCGCCGACTTCAGCGCCCGCCGCCCCGGGATCGGCAGCGCCGCGGTGCGCGCCGCATCGTCGAGGCCGGGGCGCACCGAGTAGAGGTCGAGGTTTCCGCCGGTGAGGAGTGCGATCTGCACGGCGCCAACGTCATCCACGAGGACCTGTAGATCGGTGGGCGGGGCGGAGAGGGTGGTCAGGCGGCGAAAGACCGGCCGGCCGCGCTCATCCACGGTCAGCAGGCGGAGGTCACCGCCCGCCCCCTTCGGCGCCGGAACCCAGAGGGGCACCTGCAGCAGGCCGGCCCCGTCGGTGGCGGGCGCGCCCAGGATCTGCACCCGCGGCCAGGGGGTCTCCACCTTGCCCGCGTTGCCGCGCACCGCGCCGACATCGATCCGGGCGAAGTGAACAAAGCGGTCGCCCTCCAGCCACAGCACATGCCGGCGCTCGGTGGAGCCCGCCTGCACCCGGGAGAGCCGCGGCGCCGTGGGGTTGGGCGCGCGCAGCAGGAAGGAAGCCGCCGCCATCACCGGCGCGGTGGGGTCGGCGCCGCTCCACAGGTACAGATCCTGGCCGCCGGTGGCCTGGTGCGAGAAGAGCGTGGCCGCGCCGCCGCGGGGGTCGTCGCATTCGGCGAAGTCCACCGAGAGCACCTTGGCGGGGGCGATCACAAAGGGGGTGGGCGGCACCGAAACCAGCCGGCCGCCGCCCAGATCGACCTGGATGGCCAGCGTGTAGCGCCCCGGCCCCAGCTTGCTCGACAGGGGCACCTCCAGGGTGGTCTGGCGCTGGCCCTGGGGCGGCAGGCTCACCTCGCGGCCGGCGTCGACGGCGGGGGGCGTGTTCTTGCGGCGGGTGACCTGCTTGCCTTCGGGCGTGAGCACGAACTCGACGAGCCAGGGCCGGCTGGAGAGATCGGCCACCGAGACCGCCGCACCGGTGGTGTTGCGCAGGCGCAGCACGAGGCCGATCGGCGCACCGGCGAGGTACTCGGCGCGCAGGTCAGTCTCGACCGCCACAGCCGCGTCGCTCTGGCCGGGGGCCTTGGTCACCGAAGGCGGCGGCGCCCCCGCGACAGGCGCTGGATCGGCACCCTGGGCGGGCCGGACAACGATCAGGGCCGCGAGGGCCAGCAGGAGGCGGGGCGAACGCAGGGTCACGAGGGCTCCAGATCAGGGGCGGGTCGCCGGCGCACGGAGGGTCGCGCCGTCGCTGTATAGCGCAGCCACCCAGGCCTTCGCCGCTGCCACGGTCGTCACCCTGCCTTCGCGTTGCGCCTCGCGCAAGGCCAGGAGGACGCGACCGAGCTCCGGGCCTGCCGGGATGCCCATCGCCAGCAGATCGCCGCCCGAGAGCAGATTGGGGAGCGCCGCGCTCCACAGGCCCAAGGCCCGCACCCGCGGCTCCAGGGCAGCGGCCAGCTCAGGCTCGGAGAGCCCCAGGGCCGCGACCACGAGGCGAAGCTCCACGCCATCGGCGGCCCCGCGCAGGTCGGCGTCGGTCGGCGGGTGGGTGAAGCCCGCGATCGTCTCCAGCAGCCGCCCCAGGGTGCGGCCAAAGGGCAGGCCGCCCCGACGTTGGATGCGGTTGCGCTCCAACAAGGCCGCGGCCTGAACGGGCGGTGTGTCGACCAGCAGGGCCGCCCAGCCCAACAAGGGGCGGTCGAGCGGCGTCACCGCGGCGAGGCGCCCCAGCGCACCCCCCACCCGCGGCCCCTCCACCAGCTCGGGGAAGGCGCGCGACCACAGATCCAGGGCGCCGCCGACCGCGTAGCCCCAGGCCGGCTGGGCCGCGAGCAGCAGGCGATCAACCTCGCCCACGAGGCGCTCGGTGGCCATGGCCTCGACGGGCAAGCGCCGCCCCAGGGCCAGCAGCGCGGCCGAGGGCGCAAAGCCCAACTGCGCGGCGAAGCGCGCCACCCGCGCCACCCGCAGGGGATCGGTGGCAAAGCCCGCCTCATCGACCGCCGCCAGGCGCCGCGCCCGCAGATCGTCGAGGCCGCCGACCAC
>JBEIQK010000175.1:0-9867 GCA_040376505.1 Alphaproteobacteria bacterium
CATCGCCATCCAGATCGGCCAGGGCCACCGCGATGGCGGCCGGCAGGGGCCCGGTCTCGCCGGTGATCGTGTCGTCGAGGACGAGGTTGCCGGCGCCGTCGTTGCGCAGGCCAAAGCTGCCGCCACCCCAGGCCACCAAGGCGTCGAGCCAGCCGTCGCCGTCGAGATCGCCGAGCCCCACGCCCTGCATGGTGTGGCGCAGATCGGCGCGCAGAGGAAGGTCCTCCTGCCGCCAGACCGCCACCTCCACCACGTCGAGGTCCTCACAGGTCTCTGGCGCCGACGCCGCCGTGTCTCCAGGCGCGGCGCTGTCGAGGAGACCGTCGCCCGGCGCTTTGTCAGCGGGGCGGCAGCAGAGGAGCAGGGCCAGGGAGGGAGCGATGCGCGGCGCCATGGCCTCAGCCTACCCGATGGACAGGCCGCCGGGGCCTCGCTACGTCGCACAACTCCCGAGCTCGCCGTGACGCGCCTCGCCCCCGTGGCCCTCGCCCTCTACCTCCTGCTCTGCTACCGGGCGTCTCTGGGCAGCCTGGGCCGCGCCAGCCCCCTGCCGGCACCCCTCCAGCGCGTCGCCTGGCTCGGCCACTGGCGCATGTTCACCGAGCTGCGGGAAGCCCACCACGACCTGCGGGCCGAGCGCTGGGCCGACGGCGCCTGGCAGCCGATCGACCTGCGCGCCCGCTACCCGCGCCTCGGCGACGACGGCCCCGGCTACCTGCGCGACGATGTCTACGCCGATCCGGCCCGTCGCGCCGCGCTGATCGGCGATCTGTGCACCCTCCCCGAGACGGCCGCCATCCGACTCACCCTGCTGCGCTGGCCCAAGACCCTCGGCTCCACCGCGCAGCCCGTCCACAGCCTGCAGGAGCAGCGCCTCGCCGAGGAGGTCTGCCGATGAGCGGCGCGGGCCACTGGGGGGGCGGCTGGGCCCTGACGCGGGTGGCCTTCGCCAGCGCCGCCCTCCTCTGTCATCTCGATCGGGCCGGGGCCGTCGCCGCGGCACTGCAGGCGCCGGCCCTGCGCTTCACCGCCGGGCCGCTCTACCTCGCCGGGCCCGCCCTGCGCGAAGCGGCGCCGGCCTGGCTCCTCTGGGGCCTCGGCCTGATGGGCCTTCTGGGCGCCTTTCGTGGCAGGGGATGGGCGCGCCCCGGCCTGCTGCTCTGGTTGGGGGCCAGCCTCGGGCTGATCGCGCTGGTGGGCCTCCCCGCCCGGGTGCCCGAGCGGATGGCGATCTGGGGCGTCCTCCTGCTCTGCCTCGCGCCGATCGACGAGGCCGGCCTGCTCCACCGACGGGTGGGCGCCCTGCCCCGCCAGCTCCTGATGGTGGTGATGGGCTCTCTGTATCTGTCCACCGGACTCCTCAAGGCCCTGGAGGAGCCGGCCTGGTGGAGCGGCGAGGCCCTGGCCTACGATCTGGTCGACCGCTGGCACGCCGGCGGCGCGCTGGCCGCCTGGCTGAGCGGGCAGTCGGCCCTTACGGCCTTGCTCTCCCGCTTCACCCTGGCCTTTGAGCTCGGCTTTGTGCTGCTGATCGGGCTGCGCCGCACAAACCCGCCGCTCCTGCTGGCGGGCCTGCTGCTGCACGCCGGGATCGGTCTGTTGATGGACGTCGGCTTCCTCGGGCACTTCGTCGTCGCCCTCTACCCGGCGCTGCTCGATCCCGAGGCCGGCGAAGCCGCCATGGCCAGCCTGCGGCGCCGTTTGCCGCGCCTCTCGGCAGCACTTGAACGGTGGATCGATCGATGAGGCGCCAACCGCCCACCCTGGCCCCCGGGCTCCTGCTGGTGCTGGTGGTCGCCGTGCTGGCGATGCACCTCGCCGAGCAGCGGCGCGCCCAGGCCGTGGTCGATCAGCTCGCCCAGACGGGTCAGTCGCCGCCGCCGCCCAAGGCGGTCTCGGGCGGCACCTTGCAGGCCCAGGAGCAGTGGGAGTGAGCGCCCGCCCACCCCTCGGGAGCGTGGATGCCCGCGGCCTCGCCGTGCTCGGCTACCTCGGGCTCTACCTCGCCATCGCGGCGCTGCTGTCGACGGCCCTCGGCCTCAAGCCCCTGCTGCCGGTGGAG
This sequence comes from Alphaproteobacteria bacterium, assembly GCA_040376505.1. GTDB lineage: Bacteria > Myxococcota_A > UBA796 > UBA796 > UBA2385 > JBEIQK01. The sequence goes on from JBEIQK010000175.1 coordinate 2,063, forward strand.
TGGCCCACCGACCTGTACGGTCTCAGCCTTGTCACTCGCCCAACCCCGCTCGACGTGGGCATCGTCGGCAGCAGCCGCGCCCACTATGCCTTTTTGCCCCGGGCCCTCGACGCCTGCCTGGGCGCCGCCCTCGGTCGACCGACGCGCAGCGAGGAGGCCAACCGGGTCACCGCCTCGGCCTTCGCCGTCGCCGCCCTGGCCCGCGATCATTTTTCCGGAGACAAGGCGCCGCCGACGCTGGTGATCGAGGTCGCCCCCGACGCCTTCAATCGCAACCACTTTGAGCTGCGCCACAACGTCGCCACTACCGCAGAATGGCGCGATCTGCCCGCCTGCCTCGCCGAGGTCCCGGCCACCCGCCTGCGGGTCGGCGACTGTCTGTCTCCGCTCACGCGGCCGGTCTCCAACCTCGCCCACCTCCTGCACCGGCCCTTCGCCGAGCTCGACCACATCCGCTGGATGGCCCTCGTCGAAGGCGGCGGCCAATACTGCGCCACCCACCCCAGCTGCGAGGCCCGCAACGCCGACTACGACGCCCGACACGCCGGCCGCTGGGCCACCCGCGAGGCGGCGATCTTGCCGCGGGTGCGCAGCGAGCGCTTCGCCGACTACCAGATCGAGGGCGGCCTGGGGGCCCTTGCCTTCACCGACCTGCTGGCCAGCCGCCGCGCCGCGGGGCTGGCCACGCTGGTCATCAACCTGCCGGTGAGCGAAGCCTACCAGCGCGAGATCCCCCCCGCCGACTATGAACAGTTCCAGGCTTGGATCCACGCCACCACCGAGGCGCAGGGGGCCCGCTACCTGGACTGGAACCGGGGCGATTGGACCGATCGCCAGCTCTACCTCGATCCCGATCACCTCAACGCCCGTGGCGCCCACAAGGCCACCGCCGCCCTCTGTCGAGCCCTGACCGATGCGCTTCACTGAGCTCGACTACGCCCTGTTTCTGGCCGTGGTCTGGCTGGTCAGCCGCGCCCTGCGCGGGCGTCGCACCCTGTGGCTCCTCTGGCTCACCCTCTCCAGCCTCGCCTTCTACGCCGTCGGAGAGCCGCGCTTTCTGGTGCTGCTGCTCTTCAGCACCGTCCTCGACTATGTCGTCGGCCGGGCCTTGGAGGCAGAAGAGCGGCCGGCGATACGCAAACGGTGGCTGTGGGTCAGCCTGATCCTCAACCTGGGCTTGCTCGGACTGTTCAAGTACGGCGACTTTCTCTTGAGCCTCGCCGAGCGCCTCGGGCAGAGCGCCGGGCTGCCCGGGTTCATCCTGCCCCGCCTCGGCTTTGCGCTGCCCATCGGCATCAGCTTCTACACCTTTCAGACCCTGGCCTCCACCATCGACGTCTACCGCGGCGCCCCGGCCCCCAAGCGCCTGCTGGACTTCACCTTCTTTACGGCCTTCTTTCCCCAACTGGTGGCCGGGCCGATCGTGCGGTCGAGCGAGCTGGTGCCGCAGATCGACGCGCCGGCCCGCCCGCGGGCCGACGCCATCGGCGAGGGCCTCGTGCTGATCGCCATCGGCCTCGTAAAAAAGCTGATCCTCGGCGATGGCATCGCCGCCGCCCTGGTCGATCCCTTCTTCGCCGCCCCCCACAACGCCCGCCTGCACGAGGCCCTGGTGGCCGACTGGGCGGCCTACTTCTCGCTGTACTGCGACTTCTCAGGCTACACCGACATCGCCATCGGCTCGGCCTTGCTCTTCGGCATCGTGCTGCCGGTCAACTTCGATCGGCCGGCCTTCGCCGCCAGCCCGGCCGAGCACTGGCGCCGCTGGCACATGACGCTGGGGAGCTGGCTGCGCGACTACCTCTACCTGCCCCTCGGCGGCGGGAGAGGCGGAGCCTGGCAGCGCTGGCGCAACCTCTTTCTCGTCTTCTTTGTGTCGGGTATCTGGCATGGCGTGGGGGAGAGCTATGTCCTGATGGGGCTCTACAACGGCGTGCTGGCCGCCACCTGGCGCCACCTCCGCCCCCAGGCCGCCGGCGGCTGGCTGGGATTGGGCGAGCGCCTGCTGGCCTTTCAGCTCACGGCCCTCTCTGTCCTCGCCCTACGGCCGATCTCCCTGGACGATCTGGGCGCCGCCCTCGGGGCCTTTGGTCGACTGAGCGGGCCCGGGATCGGCCCCCCCGATCCCTACGGCCTGCTGCTGCTCTTCGGCGTGATCGCCTTGCACCTCAGCCCCCGGCGCTACAAGGAGGGCCTCCTGGCCTGGGGCCGCGTGGCGCCGGCCGCCGACCTCGCCCTGCTGCTGCTGGTGGTCGGCGGCCTCTGCGCGGCGCTCTCTCCGGGGGCCCGGGACTTTTACTACTTTCAGTTTTAGTCCCGGCCAGCCTCGCGCAAAAAGGAGCGGGTGGTGGCGTGCTGCGGGTCGCCAAAGACCCGGGCCGGCGGGCCGTGCTCCACGTCGTGCCCGCCGGCGAAGACGTGAACATGATCACAGACCTCGCGGGCAAAGGACATCGAGTGGGTCACGACGATCATCGTCTGGCGCGCCTCAGCGAGGTCGCCGATGACCTTGAGCACCTCGCCGGCCATCACCGGGTCGAGGGCGCTGGTGGGCTCATCGAAGAGGATGCACTCCGGCTGCATGCAGAGCGTGCGGGCGATGGCCACCCGCTGCTGCTGGCCGCCCGAGAGATCGCGCGGCCAGGCCTTGGCCTTGGCGTCGAGCCCGACGCGCTTGAGCAGGGTCATCGCCCGCGCCTCGGCCTGCTCGCGCGGCTCTCCGTTCACCTGAACGGGCGCCTCGGTGAGGTTCTCCAGCACCGAGAGGTGCGGGAATAGGTTGAACTGCTGAAAGACAAAGCCCACCCGCTTGCGCACCTGCTGCAGCAAGGCGCTGTCGCGGCTCGGATCGGTCTCGGGCAGCAGGCGCAGGTCGCCGATCTGAATGGAGCCGCCCTGAATCCGCTCCAGGCCGTTCACGCAGCGCAAGAAGGTGCTCTTGCCGCCGCCCGAGGGCCCGATAATGGCGGCCACTTCGCCCTTCTCGACGGTGAGCGAGATGCCTTTCAGGATGTCCTGGGCGCCGTGGCGCTTGACGAGGTTTTGGACGACGATCATACCCGCACCTCATTGCCCAACTGCTTCTCGATGCGGCGGGCGAGCAGGCTCATGGGGTAGCTCATGAGCAGGTAGAGCAGGCCGGTGAGGCCCATCAGCACAACCAGATCCGAGACATTGTTGCGCGACAGCACGCTGAAGCGCTTGGTGAGCTCGACGATGGTGACCACCGAGCAGACCGAGGTGTCTTTGAACATGGCGATGAAGTCATTGACCACCGGCGGGATCACGATGCGGAAGGCCTGGGGCACGATGATGCGCCGGAGGGCCATCGGCTTGGACATGCCGAGGGAGAGGGCCGCCTCCATCTGTCCAGGCGGGATCGCCTGGAGCCCGGCCCGGTAGATCTCCGACTCGTAGGCCGAGTAGTTGATCGCGAGCCCGATGATGGCGGTGGGGAAGGCCGGGATGGTGAGCCCCAATTCCGGCAGAAAGTAGAAGATGAAGTAGAGCTGCAGCATCAGCGGGGTGCCGCGCAGGAACTCCACATAGGCGGTGAGCGGCATCCGCACCCAGGTGGGCCCGTAGAGCCGCCCGACGGCGATGAGGAGGCCGAGCCCAATCGCCAGCGGGAAGGAGATGGCCGACAGGGCCACCGTCATGCCCGCGCTGGCGCCCAGGAGCTTGGCGTACTCGATAGCCTTCTCCGTCGCCGTCGGCGGGGCCTCCTCCACCGGCGCGGGGGCGGGCGCTCCGGTCGCCGGGTCTGCGCTGGCCTCGGCCGGGGCCGCCTCCAGGGCCGCGGCGACGTTGTAGAAGCGACCACTGTCGATGATGTCGCCCAGCACCTTTTGCTGATCGTCCCACATGCCATAGCGGCTGTAGATGCGCTTCAGCTCGCCGCTGCGGTACATGCCGATGATGGCGTCGTTCACGGCAGCGATCAGCGCCTTGTCGCCCTTGCGGGCGTAGACCACATAGTAGCCCTCGGCCACCGGCGCCTCGGCGAAGCGAAGACCGGGAAAGTCCTTCTGGTAGAAGTTGGCGATGGGCGTGTCTTGCAAGGTGGCGTCGAGCTTTCCGGTCTCCACCTCGCGCATCGAGTCGGTGACCCCGTCATAGGAGGCCGTCTGCACCGTGGCGGCGAAGTCGGCGAGGTACTCCTCGGCCGCCGAGCCCGAGAGCACGCCAAAGCGCCACTTGCTGCCATCGGGCTTCAGGCTGCGCAGCTGCTCCCAGGTCTGGATGGGGCCCTCTTTGTTCACCATCAACTGAAGCGCGTAGACATAGTAGGGGATGGAGGTCTCCATCGCCGCCACCCGGTCGGGCATCCACTCGTAGCCGTTCATGATCAGGTCGACCTTGTTGGCCTGAAGCATGCTCGGCAGGGCGTCCCACTGGGACTGCTGGAACTCCACCTTGACCCCGAGGGCCCGGGTGAGGTTCTCCGCCATCTCCACCTCAAAGCCGATGAGGACGCTCTGGTCCTGCTCGCTTGGGTAGATGAAGGGTGCCCCGCCCTCCTGATCGGCCCCCCAACGAAGGGCGCCGCGCGCCCGCGCGGCCTCCAGGGCGTCTTCAGCGGCGGCGACGCCGCCCAGAGCCCCAGAAAGGTAGAGGAGAAAGGCGAACACGTGCGCCAGAGCAGCTCGTCTCAATGAACCTCCGCGGGTCAGTCGCCGCGACTGAGGCCGGAAGGCTACCACAGGCGATTCTCAACGAAGTAGCGCGCGGCGGAATTCCCCCCGCTTTCGCGATCAGCGGCGCGGGCCCAGGGCCGCCGGGGGGGCGCGAAAGAAGGGCCGCAGCCAGGGGAGCACGGCGGACTGCCCCTTCCAGGCGGCCCAGCACATGTACAGGCGCGACAGCAGGTTCCATCCAAAGACCGCCATCAGGGGCAGGGCCATCGCGAGGATGCCGGCCTCCTGTGGCAGGCGCGCGGCCTGCCCTGCGAAGTGCACCGCCGCGCCAAAGGCCACCGACAGCCCCACCCCGAAGAGGCTGAGCACGAGTTGGGCGAGGCTCTGGCGGGCATGAAAGGCGACGAAGGGCCGGCCGCCCGCCATGAGGACGTACCAGAGCGAAAACACGAGGTAGAGCCCTTGAAAGGGCATCCAGCAGAAGAGGCTGGCCGTGTGGTCATCCATCGAGAAGGAGCTGGCGCTGCGCACCCAGCCCTCCACCTCCACCGGCTGGCCGAGGAAGGCCCCCACGGCGTCGCCGATCTGGGCCAGCTCCGGGGCCGCCCCCGGCGGGATGTCGTCGAGGAGGATCAGCCGGCCACGCGGCCCGTCGGCCATCAGGGCAAAGAACTTCAGGTAGACATTGGGTTTGTTCACCCGCAGCCGCCGAAGCTGCCCGAGGGGGATCACCTCACCCGTGGCGCTGAGGGTGAGCGTGCCCGCGCCCTTGTCCAGGGTGCAGCCGCTGATCTCCGAACGGCCGGAGGCGGTAAACAGTCCCACGACGCCGACAAGGCCGACCAGCCCCGCCAAGGCGAGGCCGCACAGCCCGGAGAGGACCCACCCCTGAATGTCATCGCCCACGGTCAGCAGTCCGAACAGAAGGACCAGGCCGAAGACGGCCGGCGCCAGCAGGATCGCCGGCAGCGCCACCTTGCGGAAGACGGCCACCGGCACCTTCAGCCGCAGCCGGTCTCCCTCTTCGGTGATGGCGCCGCTGAGCTGGCGAAGATTGGGGGGCACGGGCAACTCCGGCGGGACAAGGCCCACCTTACCGAGGGCGGCCCAGCCAACAAGGGTCAGGTCAGATCGCGCTCAGACGAAGGCGCTGTGGCCCGTGATGCCCCGACCGACGATGAGGGTGTTCATCTCCTCGGTGCCCTCATAGCTGTAGATCGCCTCCATATCGGCGAAGAGCCGCGCCACGCCGTGCTGCAGCAGGATGCCATTGCCGCCCAGCACGCCGCGGCCCAGGGCGCAGACCTCGCGGGCCCGCCGGGCGCAGACCAGCTTGCAGAGGCTGGCCCGGGTCTCGTCGAGGCCGCCCTGGCGCTGCTCGTGGCGGGCGGCGGCCATCAGCATCGCCTGCATGGCCGTGAGGTGCTCCAGCATGGTCACCAGCTTGTCCTGGATGAGCTGAAAGCTGCTGATCGGCCGGCCAAACTGTTCACGCTGCTGGGCGTAGCGCAGGGTGGCTTCAAAGACGCCGGTGGCCACCCCCAGGGCCTCCCAGGCCACCGCCACCCGGCCGTAGGCGAGCTGGCGGGCCACATCGGCGAAGCGGCGCACCCCGGGCAGCCGGGCCGAGGCCGGCAGGCGCAGGCCCGCGCAGCGAATGTCTACGTTCTCCATCGCCCGCTTGGCGATCTTGCCGCCCAACTTCTCAACCACGAAGCCCGGCGTGCCGCGCTCCACCAGAAAGCCGCCCAGGCCGTCGTCGACGCGGGCCCAGATCACGGTCACGTCGGCGATGGTGGCGTTGCCGCTCCAGCGCTTCTCTCCGTCAAGGATCCAGTCGTTACCGTCTCGGCGGGCGGTGGTGCGCAGTCCGCGCGCGGCGTCGGAGCCGGCCAGGGGCTCGGTGAGGGCCCAGGAGCCGATCGCCGACATCGTTTGCAGCGCGGGCAGCCACTGGGCCCGCTGATCGTCCGAGCCAAAGGCAGCGATCGAGCCCATACAGAGCCCCCAGTGCACCGCCACAAAGCTGGCCATGGACGGATCCACCCGCCCGAGCTCCAGCTTCATCAGCCGGAAGGGCAGCGGGTCCGCCCAGGGAAAGGAGGCCGGCGGCAGGCCGAGGTGCTCGGAGATTAGAGCCCCGAAGCGCGGCACCAGGGCGTGGGGAAAGGCCCCGCGCTCCCAGTGGTCGTCGATGATCGGCGCCACCTCGGCCTCGAGGAAGGCGCGTACGCGCAGTTGAAAGGCCCGGGTCTCGGCGGGCAGCTCGGCCCACTGGCTGAACAGATCGGCCTCCAGGCACAGGGACTGGGGCAAGAGCGCGCTCATCGGGCCTCCGGGCCAAGAACGGCGGCCGGCGCGACCGGCAGCGGGGAACAGTCGCAGGCGCCGGCGCTGTAGCAGGCCGAACCACTCACCAACACCATCTGTCCATCGGCCGGCGCGCCTGCCGGACAGATGAGACCGCCGCCCAGGCCGAGGATGGCCACCAGCGGCGCCTACTCGGCGGCGGGCAGCGGCAGCGCCACCGACAGGCCCGGCCCCGGCGCGAGCGGAACCGCGCAGCGCGCAGCGATGGGGCCGATGCGGTGCTGCTCGACCTGGATCAGCTCGGCGTAGGAGCGCTCGATGGCCGAGACCCGCTCGCGCAGACGGGCGAGGTCTTGGGCGAGGGGGGCGTCGATCAGCGCCGCCACGGTCACCGCCTGCTGCATCGTGTTCAGTCGATCGGACTGAGCCCGCGCCGACTGGGCCCAACTGCGCACCCCCATGCCGAGCGGCGCGGTGCGGGCAGGAGGGCCACCACAGCCGGGTCGTCACAGGCCGGCGGCCCACCTGCCTTGCGCTCGGCCTCGGCCAGGGCGGTGTGGACCCGCCCCAGCGCGCGGGCGGCGGCTTCGGCCCCATCGAGTCGGCGGTCCAGATCCGCGGCGGCGGCGAGCAGGTCGACCGGGCTCGGGGCCAGCGCCGGCCCCGGGTCCAGCGCGAGGCCGGCGAGGAGGAGGCCGATCACGCCGGCTCCGTCGGGGCGAAGAGCTCCCAGATGTAGTGGGTCTGCGGGTAGATGCGAACGGTGCAGCCGGTCTCCTCGCACCAGGCGCGCAGGGCCGCCTCGACCCCGCCGCCAGGCCAGGCGTCGTGGCCCAGCATGCGGCCGCCCACCTTGCG
>JBEIQK010000624.1:0-4023 GCA_040376505.1 Alphaproteobacteria bacterium
CGACGGCGGGCCAGGCGCGCACCTGGGACTGGCTCAGGTCGCAGGGAGCGGCCCCCGTGAGGGCCTGGGCCAGCAGCCCGATCACGGGGGGCCGATGAAGGTCTGCAGCTTGGCGCGCCGGTTCTCGATGAGATCGAGCATCACCTGCTGGTAGTAGGTGACGTAGCTCATGTCCCACTCGCGGTGGTCGTCGTCGCGGGCGGCGTCGTCGATCTGGGCCTGCACCTCGAGGGCGTAGGTGAACATGTCCAGCTCTTCGCTGCGGTCTTGGACCTCCCAGATGCGCTCGTAGTAGCGGTCTTTGCACTCGGCCACCGCCATACAGGCGCTGGCGAGCAGGCCGCGGTTGGAGGGGTCGCCGCGCACGTCGTAGTCGGGGTAGTAGTGGGTCTCGTCGGCGCCGTGGGGCACATAGTCGACGAGCCCGTCGATCGGATCGACGAAGACGTGGCAGTCGTCGCCGGCGTAGCGGTAGGGGTAGGCGTCGAACTGGGCCACCACCGAGCCCACGGCCCAGTAGAGGATGAAGCTCTCCCAGTTCAAGGTCTCGCCCACGGCGAGGTAGCGCTCGTTGGGATCGGTGATCTCCAGGGCGTCGGCGATGGCCTGCAGGGGGGCGCGCAGCTCGGTCTGGGTCTTGGTCTCGTCGCCCAACTCGAGCTGAAAGCACTGGTAGTCGCCGTTGGCGGGCGGGGTGTCGGACTCTTCGGCCGGACAGGGGATGTAGGCGTCGGCGAACTCGACGTCGTGCTGCTCGAACATCGTGCCGTTGGGGTCTTCGTAGAAGCGGCCCATCATGGTCTTGTCGACCGAGTCGAGGATCGTGTACAGACCGTAGGGCTCGCCGTTGATGCTCAGCTGGGCGTGCATGGCGCGAGGGGCGGCCATGCCCATCTCCCGGTACATGCGGTAGCTCACGCGCTCGTGCATCTGCGCGTAGTCATTGTTCATGGCGTTCAAGGTGATGCCCTTGAGGCCCAGAAGCTCCTGATCGAGGATGTAGCGGTTGAAGTCGAGCTTGAGCGAGGCCTTGCGGTCGATCGGCAGCCAGGAGTTCTCGCCCTTGGTGCGGATGCCCACGTCGGAGACGACGTGGCCGTCGATGTTCACCTCGCCCGACACATAGGAGAAGGGCTCGGCCAGCAGCGAATTGTAGGCCGCGGTCGACAGGGTGACCTCCACCTGGATCAGGTGGTCCTCGGCGAAGAGCACGTCGCTGTCGGGCTCGGGGATCGAGGCGTCGGGGATGGCCTCGCCGTCTTCGCCTTCGGGCGGCGGGGGGGCGCTGTCTTCGGTGTCGGCGGTCTCGCCGCCGCTGGTGTCGACGGGCTGATCGGTGTCTGGCGGCTCCTCTACGGTCGACGAGGAGAGGGTGAGGCGCCCTGCGCTGGTGCAGGCGCAAAGGAAGAGCAGGGCGGCGGGCCTCATTCAACGCTCCCGTTGGCGGCGCCGGGGGTGGGCTCGTCGGTGTAGGCCCAGCAGACCTCGGTGTCGGTGCTGGTGCAGCCGTCGGGCGAGCGGGCGGCCGAGACGTCGTCGACCTGGGCGCCGAAGGTGAGCGCGGTCTTCTGGGTGCCGTAGGGGTCGAAGAGGCCGATCTCGTCGCCATCGGCCGAGAGCTTGAAGTTGAGGTGGTTGTTGCCCACATCGGGGGTCGCCGACGCCCAGAGCAGCAGCCAGCCGCGCGGCTCGATGGTGATGCCGTTGAGGGCGAACTTGTTGGGCTCGTCGAGGTCGTCGGTGAGCATCCAGCCGGTGAGGTCGACCAGTTCGTCAGAGTCGTTGTACAGCTCGATCCAGTCGGAGTACAGGCCGGTCTCGTCGGTGAGGGTGGTGGAGTTGGCGGCCATCAGCTCGTTGACGACGATCCGGGGCGTGGCGGGGATGCCGCCGTCGTCGGCGCCATCGGCGCCATCCGTGCCGTCGGTCCCGTCCGTCCCATCGGCTCCGTCGGCTCCGTCGGCTCCGTCGGCTCCGTCGGCGCTGCCGGTGTCGGTGGCACAGACCTCAAAGCCTGCGCAGTCGGTCTCATCACAGTCGACGATGCCGTCTTCGTCATTGTCTTCGCCGTCGGCGCACTGGGCCAGCGTGGACCCCTCCGGATCGAGCTTGGTACATCCGATGGCAAGGAGCAGGATCAGTCCGGTCAGGTGCGCGCGCATGGAGTCCTCTTGTACTCAGCATGGCATCATGGGGGGTCTGCCGTCCATCCCTCACGCACACTTGACCGCAGGTTAGCGGGGCGGCCCGCGAAACGAGGCGACCATGGACTCCCATCCCGAAGCGCACGCACCCCTGCCGGGCCACGTCGCGGCCGTGGACCTTGGCTCCAACAGCTTTCACATGCTGGTGGCCCGCCCCACGGCCGACGGCGGCTTTGTGGTGGTCGACCGCCTCAAAGAGCAGGTGCGCCTCGCGGGCGGCCTCACCCTGCGCGGGCAATTGCGGCCCGCCGTGCGGGAGTCGGCCCTGGCCTGCCTGCGGCGCATGGGCGAGCGCCTGCGGGGCACGCCCGACGTGATGGTGCGGGCGGTGGGCACCAACACCCTGCGGGTGCTCCACGATGGCGGGGCCTTCCACAGCGACGCCGAGGCGGCGCTGGGCTGCCCGATCGAGGTGGTGAGCGGCCTCGAAGAGGCGCGGCTGATCTACCGGGGCGCGGTGCTGGGTCGCAGCGCGGCGCGGCGCCTCTTCATCGACATCGGCGGCGGCAGCACCGAGATCGTGCTGGGCGAGGGGCCCGAGACCCTCGATCTGGAGAGCATCCCGATGGGCTCGGTGGGCTTTAGCGAGCGCTTCTTCCCCGAGGGCGAGATCACCGCCAGCGGGATGCGGCGGGCGGTGCTGGCCGCGCGGATGGAGCTGGAGGGCCTGGAGCAGCGCTTTGGCCGCCAGGAGTGCGGCTGGACCGAGGCCCTGGGCAGCTCGGGCACCGCCAAGGCGATCTGCCGGGTGCTGGCGGAGATCGGCGCCGGGGCGCCCTCACCGGCCAGCCTCGCCCGCCTGCGCAGCCGGGTGGTGGCGGCCGGCCATGTGCGGCGCCTCGATCTGCCGGGGCTCTCGGTGGAGCGGCGGCCGGTCTTTCCGGGCGGCCTCGCGATCCTCTCGGCGGTGGTGGGGGCCCTGGGCCTCGTGGGCCTGGAGTACTCCGACGGCGCCCTGCGCGAGGGGCTGCTGAGCGAGCTGCTCGGCCGGCTGCACTTTGTCGACGCCCGCGACGCCAGCGTGGCCCGGGCGATGGTGCGCTTTCGGGTGGACGCGCCCCAGGCCCGGCGGGTCGAGGCCCAGGCCCTTCGGCTCTTCGACGCGGCGGCGTCGGCCTGGGGCCTGGGCGAGGCCGATCGGGCCCTGCTCTGCTGGGCGGCCCGCCTGCACGAGGCGGGCACCTTTCTCTCGTTTGACGGCCACCACAAGCACGCCGCCTACCTGATCGCCCACGCGGATCTGCCGAGCTTCTCCAAAGAGGGCCAGGGGGCGGTGGCGGCGGTGGTGGTGGGGCACCGCGGCAGCCTCTCGGTGGAGAAGCTGGCCTCCTGGTCGCCGCGTCCGGCGCCGCGCCTGCTGCGTCTGTCCATCCTGCTGCGCATCGCCGCGCGCTTGCAGCGCAGCCGCGCCGATCGGGAGATGCCCGGCCTGCGGCTCAGCGTGGTCGATCGCGAGCTGCACCTGAGCCTGCCCGAGGAGGCGAGCGACGGGCTCACCCGCGCCGACATGGCCGAGGTGGGCAAGGCCCTGCGCGGCGTCGGGCACCGGCTGGTCGTCGAGACCCACAGCCGCGGGCCGCTGCCGGCCGAAGAGGCGGTGGGCGACCAGGACTCTGCTTCGGGTTGAGGGCCGCAGCGAGGGATTTTGTCTCTCTTTGGTGTGGCGGGACGTACCGGGACCATGCCGCAGCCTCGCCCAACCGGTCGCCCATCTTAGCGTAAAGCTCGATCTGTTCCGCACTCGACTTAACCAAATCGGCGTCGAAGCGGATGCGCCCGTGCTGGAACAGCGTGATCACGCACGAACCCCCAAACGCAA
>JBEIQK010000569.1:0-4392 GCA_040376505.1 Alphaproteobacteria bacterium
GCGCGCGCCGCCCTTCTGATCACCTGGCACCACGCTGTCACAGATGGATGGTCCATCGCCGTCCTCCTCCGCGAGCTGTCGGCGGCCGTCGATGCGATCGCCGCAGGACGGCAGGCCCTGGATGCCCCCACCCTGTCCTACGCCCGCTACGCCGCGCACCAACTCCAGCAGCTTGATGAGGCTGGCCTCGACCGCTACCACGCCCACTGGCGCGAGGCGCTGCGTGGACTGGAGCCGTTGGAGCTGCCGACCGATCGCCCCGCCCTATTGACGCCAAGTCACAAGGGCGGGCTGCACCGCTTCACCCTGCCCCGGTCACTGGGTGAGGCCCTGCACGATCTGGCGCGCCGAGAGGGCGTCACGCCCTTTGTGGTGCTGTTCAGCGCTTGGGCAACCTTCCTCCACCGCCTGTCTGGCCAGACAGACTTTGCCGTAACAACCGTTACCGCTGGGCGCCCCCGGGCAGACCTCGACGACACCATCGGGCTCTTTGTCCAAACGCTCCCCATCCCCTTTCGCCTCTCCGCAGACCCAACGGCCCTGCGGGTGCTTCGACATACCAGCGCACAAATAGAAGCGGCCATTCGCCACGAAGCGCTCCCGCTGGACGAGATACTCCGCACCACTCCTCACACCGCCCGCTCCGCCACCCGTCACCCGCTCCTCAACGTCTCCATGGTTCTCGAGTCCGAAAAGTGGTTGAACCGCACCCTCGTCGGGAAGCCCCTTCGGGTGCTTGGCGGCACCTTGAGCGGCGATGTTGAAGGCACTGCAAAGTTCGATCTGTCGTTGGTGATGGCATCCCTCAATGGGGCCTACGAGGCGTCGCTGGAATATGCCACCGATCTGTTCGACGGCTCCACGGTGGCGCAGTGGGCAGCGTCCTTCCAGACTCTGCTGGATGCCTGGGCCAGGGGTGTGGATGCTCCGATCTCCTCCTTGCCCGTGGTGTCGCCAGAAGAACAGCGGCAGCTCTTGGTCGATTGGAACAACACCGCGGCCCCGGTGACCGATTTGCCGGTGCACGCGCTCTTTGAGGTGCAGGTGCGCCGGACGCCCGATTCTGTCGCGGTGGTCTTTGAAGATCAGTCGCTCACCTACGCCGAGCTCAACGCCGCCGCCAACCGCCTCGCCTGGCGCCTGCGCGGGATGGGCGTGGGCCCCGAGGTGCGCGTCGGCATCGCGCTGCCCCGCGGCCTGGAGATGGTCATCGCGGTGCTCGGCGTGCTCAAGGCCGGCGGCGCCTATGTGCCGCTCGACCCCACCTACCCCGAGGCCCGCCTGCGCTTCATGGCCGAGGACGCCCAGGTCGCCGTGCTCCTTGCGCACTCGGAGGTTGCTTCTTTCCCGAGCTTGGGCGCCATCCGACTGGACCTCGACCGCGTCACACTCCAGAGCGAGCCTGACTCCAATCCCCTCTGGATCGGGACGCCCGACACCCTCGCCTACGTCATCTTCACCTCCGGCTCAACCGGTCGGCCCAAGGGCGCGATGAACCACCACCGGGGCATCGTCAACCGCCTCGACTGGATGCAGGCGACCTACGGACTGGACGAATCCGACACGGTGCTTCAAAAGACGCCCTTCAGCTTCGATGTCTCTGTCTGGGAATTGCTCTGGCCTTTGCGAGAAGGCGCGCGCCTCGTAATGGCGAGACCGGAGGGACACAAGGACCCCGCCTACCTCGCGGAGGTGATCCGCAGGGAATCCGTCACCACGCTGCACTTCGTGCCCTCGATGGTTGACCCTTTCCTCGCGGTCGACGACCGATTGTGCTGCTCTTCGTTGCGCCGGGTCTTCACCAGCGGAGAGGCGCTGGCCGAACGTCACCGCGACAACCTGTTGTCTCGCCTGCCAGCCGCCGTCTACAACCTGTACGGTCCCACCGAAGCCGCCGTAGATGTCACCCACTGGACCTGCGCCGTTGGCCAGACCGGCGCGGTCCCAATCGGTCAGCCCATTCTCAACACCACTACCCATATTGTCGATGACGCGGGCAATCTCCTGCCCATCGGGATTCCGGGCGAACTGCTCCTTGGCGGCGTCCAGCTTGGCCGCGGCTACCTGGCCAGACCGGGGCGGACCGCCGAGCGCTTCGTCCCCGACCCCTTCGGCCCTCCCGGCGCCCGCCTCTACCGAACCGGCGACCGCTGCCGCTGGCGTCCCGACGGTAACCTGGAGTTCCTCGGCCGCATCGACCACCAGGTCAAGATCCGCGGCTTCCGCATCGAGCTCGGCGAGATCGAGGCCGCCCTCGGCGCGGTCGCCGGCGTACAGTCCGCCGTCGTCATCGCCCGCGAAGACGGCCCCGGCGGCGCGCGGCTCATCGCCTACATCACCGGCGCCGACGCTCCAAAGGCCGGCGCCCTGCGCGCCGCGCTGCTGCAGCGCCTCCCCGAGTGGATGGTCCCCGCCGCCTTTGTTCACCTGGAAGCGCTGCCCCTCAACCCCAGCGGAAAGATCGACCGCAAGGCCCTCCCCGCTCCCGATCACGCACCCTCGGCTTCCCACTCCGCGCCGCGCACGCCGGCGGAGCTCGCCCTCTCTGCCGTCTGGGCCGAGGTGCTCCGCCTCGACCGCATCAGCCTTCACGACGACTTCTTTGCCCTCGGACTGGCCGTAGTCAAAGACGCGCACGGTGTTGGGGTGGGTCAGTCGAGCCAGCGCCGCGGCCTCGCCCAGGAAGCGGGCGCGCATCTCGCCATCGTTCTCAGCGTTCTGGTCGTGGATGAGGAGCTTGACCGCAACCTTGCGCCGCAGCCCCCCCCTGCTCACCCAGGTAGATCCGGGTGACAGCCCCCATCGCCAGCAGCCGGACGAGGCGGTAGCGCCCGTCGATGACGCTGTCAATCAGCGGGTCTCGATCGTGCAGAGAGCGCCAGACGCCGGAGTCGTTGCCGGTTCGGCCGCTGGAGTCTCCGGTTCGAGACTCGCCATGACTTGTAGGGGATGACGGCTGCTTTTCCGACATGAGGCTGCTGTATCGACTTCCTGATCGAAAGGCAAGACAAGCACCACTCTTTCACGTTGCCGAACCCTGATCTCGATCCGCCTCGCACCGGGCTGATCTGCGTCTGGGCCCGGCCAGAGCCCAAGGGGGTCCCCCCGCCGATGGGCTGCCGCTCAGGGGATGAAGCGGTCGGCGAGCAGCCCGAGAAACTCGTGATCATCGGTGTCGGCGTCGATCTCCCAGGTCATCACGCCGCCCAGGCCAAGGCTGTTGATGTAGTCGAGCTTGTAGCCGAGGCTCTCTTCGTCTTCATAGGTGATGAAGACGCCGGTTGACTCGCTGTAGAGGTAGGGCACGAGGCCACTCTCACTCCAATGGCGGGTGTAGCGGCTGTCGGTGAGGTAATTGTTCACGATGTCATCATAATCAAAGACCCCGCCCTCCCAGGTCCCCTCGCCGGTGTAGCCACCCGATTGGAAGAGCCCCTGGTTGGTGCCGCCCACGCTGCCCCAGCCGCGGCCATAGAGCGGCACCCCCACCACGAGTTGGGCGGGAGGCACGCCCGCGTCGAGGAAGGCCTGCACCGCCGCGTCGACGTTGTTGGTATCGGCGTCTTCGCCGGGGGCGCCGTCCACCGCGTAGAGGGGATTGTGCAAACCGGTTGCGCTGTCCCAGCCTCCCGCGAAGTCGTACGACATGAGGTTGATCCAGTCGACTGAGGCGGCGATGCCCGCCGGGTCGATGTTGGCGATTTTGCTGGCCCCCGCCGGCGCAGCGATGGTGAGCAGGCTGCCCGGCGCGCGGCTGTCCAGCTCGGCGCGCAGCGCGGCGAGCAGCAGCACCTGGTTTTCCGTGTCTTCTGGCGCGCCGCCCGACAGGCCGCCCGAAACCGGGTACTCCCAGTCGATGTCGATGCCGTCAAAGCCGTGATCCAGCATGAAGTCGACGCAGGATGTGGCGAAGGCCGCGCGGCCCTCCTCGGTCGCCGACAGGGCGGAGAAGCCGCCCGAGAGCGTCCAGCCGCCCACGCTCATCAGGGTGGACAGTCCCGGGTTGGCGTCGCGCAGGGCGGCCAGTTTGGGCATGTTGCCGCCGTCCAGGTCGTAGGCGGCCCAACTGTCGTAGACCGCGCAGCGCCCGTCGATGACGTTGATGAAGGCGTAGTTGATGTGGGTGAGCTTGTCGGCGGGGATGTCTTCGATGGTGTAGCCTCGAGCGTAGACCCCCCACTCCACGAAGTAGCCCACCACCCGCCCCTCGACGGGGTCGGCGTCGGCGTCGGCGTCGCTGTCGGCGTCGCTGTCGGCATCCGCGTCGCTGTCGGCGTCGCTGTCGGCGTCGCTGTCCGAGTCCGCGTCGCTGTCGGCGTCCGCCTCTTCACCCGTGGGATCCGCCGAATCGCCATCGGCCACGCAGGCCGAGCCCTCGAGGTGCGTCCCCGC
>JBEIQK010000764.1:0-3149 GCA_040376505.1 Alphaproteobacteria bacterium
CGTCACAGTCGCCGCCGCGCCGCACCGCGCCGATCGGACCGAGGCAGGACACCAAGGAATCAGCGTCATCGCCCCAACCATCACCATCCCGATCGAAGAACCAGCGCGTGTCGCAGGCCGCCCCCTCGCCCGCGTCCGACTGTCCGCCCGTCACAAGCGGCGGGCGGGCCAGCGCCTCGACGCCGCCTGCGGTTGGAGCCGCTCCGGTGTCGATCGCCCCACCGCCATTGGCTGTGGAGGGCAAAGGGCTGCGCCCGCAGGCAGAGACAAACAAGACAAGGCACGTGAGTCGCATTCCAACCTCGTTGCCCATGCCCATTGCACAGGCCGTGCCATCCCCGGATGAGCGCGAGAAGACCGACGAAAACGACATCATCACAAAGGCTCCCCGTCGCCTGCCCTGTACGCCTGTCCGCCGGAGTGGACAGCCCCCCGCCTGGCCGGGATAAGGTCGCCGCCTGTTTGGAGCCCCGATGCACGCCCTCCTCCTCGCCCTCGCCCTCGCCTTCTCCCCCGCCGCGCAGGCCGCCCCCGCCAACCCGGCCCTGCTCACGCCATCCGCCGCCAAAGAGACGGCCCCGGCCCTCTACAAGGTTCGCTTTGAGACCACCCAGGGCGCCTTCGTGATCGAGGTGCACCGCGACTGGGCCCCCCAGGGTGCGGATCGCTTCTACAACCTCGTCAAGCTCGGCTACTTCGACGGCACCGCCTTCTTCCGCAACATCGCCGGCTTCATGGTGCAGTTCGGCATCCACCCCGACCCCACGGTGGCCGCGGCCTGGCGGATGGAGCGCATCAAGGACGACATGGTGACCCACTCCAACACCGCCGGCACCATCACCTTCGCCACCTCCGGCAAAGACAGCCGCACCACCCAGGTCTTCATCAACCACGCCGACAACAAGTCCCTCGACGGCATGGGCTTCGCCCCCTTCGGCCAGATCGTGGAGGGTGCCGACGTCGTGAAGAAGCTCTACAGCGGCTATGGCGAGGGCGCCCCCCGCGGCCGCGGCCCCGACCAGGGCCGCATCCAGAGCGAAGGCGCCGCCTACCTGAGCAAGGAGTTTCCGAAGCTCGACCTCGTGAAGACGGCCACCCTGGTCCCGTGACCGTTACACCGTAACTTGGCGTTACAGGCCTGTTACAGGCCGATCACCCGAAGCGTCTGGCCGTCGGCGTCGAGCACCCGGAGGCGGCGCCCCTCGGCCAGGGCCAGTCGCCCGCCATCGGGCGAAAAGGCGGCCGCGCTGTGGGGGCGCCCCAGGGCCCAGCGGACGTCGCCACCCCCCTCGTCGAGCTCTCCCACGCCGCCATTGGGGAGGAGCAGCCGCCAGCGCCGACCCTGGAGGTGCACCATCGCCGGTGGGCCGGCGCGCTCCTCACATGCCGAGAGGTCGATGCGCCCGCGGCCGGACGCGGACCGCACCCGGACGCCGCCCAGGCCGGCCGTGTCGAAGAGCACAAAGCCGGTCTGCCCATCCAGCACGGTGCCGACGCCGTCGCCGAGCACCATCATCGCGTCGAGGGAGGGGGTGTAACAGCCGAAGGCCGGCCGATCGGAGCGCACATCGACGTCGACCACCCGGCCGGTCGCCAGCTCCACCGCCCAACCGTCTTCGGGCTGATCCTTGCCAAAGCTCAGCCCCGGCGCCCCCGGCAGCGCCGTGCACCAGCGGCGCCTGAACAGATCGTAGGCGGCGAAACCCTGGGCGGCGAAGGCCTCGCTCGACGACCGGGCGATGAGGCCCTTGGCGCCATAGCAGGGGAAGGTCGACAGCGCATCGAGCACCACCACATCGCCCACGACGCCGATCACGCGGCCCTCGGTGGCTGGGATACGCCGGCTGCGCCCCGTCACCAGCGACACAACGCGCAGGCCGCCCGCGCCCGAACAGACAAGCTGCTCTCCCCAGAAGGCCAGCCCGTCGACGAAGGGCCGCCGGTGCAGGCTGTCGGTGCGCCGGGGCGCCTTCCCCGAGAGACGGGGCGGCCCGCCGGCGGTTGGCCCCGAGAAGACAGTCGGCGCAGGCCCTGTCCCCCGCGCGACAAACAGATCGGCCAGCCCGCGCGCCGCCGCCTGGGCGCTGTGGGCGAGGATAATGGCCGGCGCGCCCAACTCATCGAGGCGGTCGAGCCGCACCACCAGGCCGATCAGTCGCCGCAAGGCCACCTCTTCGGCGGTCGGCCGGGGCAGCAGGCCCCGGGAATCGGGCGGCAGGAGGCGCCCAGCGGGAGGCGAGACTGGAATGGCATGAACCCGAATCCGCCGCCCCCAGGCGGCCTCCAGCGCGTCGAGGGGGAGGGTCACCGCCTCCAGCGGCGCCTCCTCTTCGTCCTGGATGTCTTCGTCCTCTTCCAGAACCTCGTCTTCGTCCATCTCGTAGGCCAGTGGATCGGCGCCCTTCTCCAGCGCCGTCGCGGCTTCGGCCAGCCAGCGGGGATGGGCGATGCCCACGCGGCTATTGAGGTGCCCCCAGCGCGACGCTCGCTCGGTCGAAGCCCAGACCTCCACGCCGCAGCGCGGGCAGGTCTGGCCCCGAAAGGCCGCCCCGACCTGACGGCCACAGAGGCAGCGATCCGCATAGAGCGGGCCGAAGATGCGCTCGCAGTGCAGACTGTCGCGGCGTCCGTGCAGCAGTCCGCCGATCAGGGAGGGCCCCTCCGCCCGCCGCACAGCGCCGGTCAACAAGGCGGCGGCCTCGACAGCGGCGCCCTCTTCGGGGATGAGGTCCGGATCGAAGAAGCGGGCGAGGTCCATGGGCGCTCCCGGTGCCCGAGGCTACCACAGGCCCACACCCGCATCCCGTCAGGTCACATTATTAGCCTGTAACGAACATTATATCGGTCTTGAGCCGCCGCCCCCAGACCAGGCCCCGGCGCCCAGGGTAGGATTCCCCCATGTCCAGCGCCGCCTTCAAGCTCCCCTCCTACGCTGACCTCCTGGCCGAGCTCCGCGCCCTGCCCCAGGGCACCACCGGCGAGATCCTCGGCGAGGGCTGGCTGCGCCGGATGTCGCGCCCCGGCCGCAAGCACCGCAGCGTCTCCCGCCAGCTCCTCTTCGGCCTGCGGGACCACGGGCTCATGGGCGGCGACTGGGTGATCGAGGTCGAGGCCGAGATCGACCTGCTCGGCCGCCTCCTCGTCCCCGA
>JBEIQK010001016.1:0-2013 GCA_040376505.1 Alphaproteobacteria bacterium
AGCTCCTGCACATCGAGGACGATCTGAAGAAGCGCGTGGTGGGGCAGCCGGAAGCCGTCGAGGCCGTGGTAGGCGCCCATGCCGCTCGGGCCCACGCCGCCAAAGGGCATCTCTTCGGAGGTGAAGTGCAGCATGGTGTCGTTGACGGTGACCCCGCCCGACAGCGTGTGCTGGAGCAGGTGATCGACGCGCCGGCCGCTGCGATCGAAGTAGTACAGGGCGAGGGGGCGCGGGCGGGCGTTGATGTAGGCGATGGCCTCTTCGACCGAGTCCACGCCCACCACCGGCAGGATCGGGCCGAAGATCTCCTCGGTCATGCACTCGGCGTCGGCCGGGGCGCCCACCACCAGCGTCGGGGCGATCTTGCGCCGGGCCGGGTCGAGCACCTCGCTGGCCGGGTTGATCTCGATGATCTTGGCGCCGCGGTCGCGGGCCTCGTCGATCTGCCGGCTGAGGCGCTTGTAGTGGTGATCGTTGATGATCGCGGTGTAGTCGGGGTTGTCGCCGAGCCGCGGGTAGCAGGAGCGCACGGCGGCCCCGAAGGCCTCGCAGAAGGCGTCGACCTTGCTCGTGTGCACCAGCACATAGTCGGGCGCGATGCAGGTCTGGCCGGCGTTGAGGAGCTTGCCGTAGGCGATGCGGCCGGCCGCCGTGTCGAGGGAGAAGTCGGGGTGGATGACCGCGGGTGACTTGCCGCCCAACTCCAGGGTGACCGGCGTGAGGTTCTCGGCGGCGGCCTTCATCACCAGCTTTCCAACGCGGGTGGAGCCGGTGAACAGGATGTGATCGAGGGGCAGGCTGGAGAAGGCGGCCGCCTGGGCCGGCCCGCCGTTCACCACGCTGACCTCGCCGGGCTGGAAGACCTCGCCGACGAGGCGGGCGATGAGGGCGCCGGTGGCGGGGGTGACCTCGGAGGGCCGCACCAGCACGCGGCAGCCGGCGCCGATGGCGGCGACGATGCCCATCATCGGGAGCTGGAAGGGGTAGTTCCAGGGGCCGATGATGCCGACCACGCCCTTGGCCTGGTACACCACGCGGGCGCTGGCGGGCTGGAAGTGCCAGGTCAGCTCGGGGACCTTGGGCTCCATCCAGTCCTGGAGGTGGGTGCGGGTGTGGTCGATGCTCATCAGCAGCGGCCAGACCTCGGCGAGGCGGGTCTCGTGGGTGGAGCGGCTGCCGAAGTCGGCGTTGAGCGCCTCGCAGATCGCCGTCTGGTTGGCTTTGACCGCCTTGCCGAGCGCCTTGAGCACGGCCATGCGCCGCTTGTAGGGCAGGGCGCCCTCTTTGCTCCAGGCCTCGCGCAGGCGCGCATAGGCGCTGTCAAGCTGGGCGATCTCGTGTGAATCGGTGGACACTTCTGCCATGGGCGCTCCCGATCAAGGCGTGGCGAGGCAGGTATCCTGCCTCAGGCCCGCCGGCCGAGGGGAGGTGCCGCCGATCAGCTCTTGTTGGGGTCGGTCGGCCGGCTCATCGCATCGGCGGTGGTGCCGCTGGGGCGCACGCCGCTCGACGGCGGGTTGTCGACCCGCACCGGCTGGGCCGAGCCGGGGTCGGGCCGGCTCGCCGACTGGGCCTCGACCTGGGGCCGCTCGGGGCCGCTCAGGCTCGGGCCGGAGCCGGCGCTGGGCTTGTCGACGTCGACCCGGGGGCCCGAGGGGGCGCTGGGGCCGGAGCCGGCGCTGGGCTTGTCGACATCGACGAGGCCCCCGCCGCTGCCGGGGTTGGGCCGACCGGCCTCGGAGACCGGGTTGCTCATCAGGTTGAGGCCGCCGGAGGCGTCGTTGGTCTGGGAGAACTGGAAGGCGCCGCCGCCACCTGCGCCGCCGCCGCCCGGGCCGCGGCCGCCGAGCCCGCTGGGGCTGGCCGACGGGCTTGCGCTGGGGGCCGACGCGCCGGGACCTTCCATGCGCGGGGCCTGGAGGCCGGGGGCGCCGCTGGAGGTGGGGACGCGGGCGTTCTCGCCGCCGGGAGGGGGCGGCAGGGGGGCGCCGCCGCTGCCCATGGCGCTGGGGG
>JBEIQK010000246.1:0-8316 GCA_040376505.1 Alphaproteobacteria bacterium
CCTCGACGTGCGCGACGCCGAAGCCATGCCCGCCTTCCAGGCCCTCGCCGCCCGCGGCCTGTCGGCCACCGTCGAGCCCTGCCTGGAGCGCATCACCTATGTCTGCGTGAAGGAGGCCCTGACCGGCCGCAGCGCCTTTTCGCTCTTTGGCGTGCTGCGCAATTTCGGCACCGCCTCGGCCGACCCAGGCGCCAACCTCTTCCGCGACGCCCAGGCCGCCGGCCGCTCGGTCGCCCTGATGTCGGCGGGCGACCTCGTCCCCTTCCCTGTCGACACGACCGTCTCGATCCAACACAAAGACCGCTACCGCCCCGAAGAGACCGAGCAGGCCCTGTCCTGGGCCCAAACCCACGATCTCACCCTCTACCACTACATCTGGCACGACTCGGTCTCTCACCACGATGAGGTGGGCACCCCCGCCTACAAGGCCAGCCTCGCGGCGATGGACGCGATCGTCCTGCGGATCGCCACCGGCCTGCCCGACGATGTCGATCTCATCATCACCGGCGACCATGGCCACTCCGACGACGGCCGCCACGTCCAGGGCCAGGACATCCCCACCCGCCTCGTCGCCCTGTCGCCGAACATCCAGCCGGGCGTCCTCCCCGACCGTTTTCCCATCTCCGGGGTTCGTTTTCTGGCCGCCGCCAGCACCGGGCTGTGGACCGATCAGATGGACTGGGACCCGGCCTGGACTCGCCTGCTCAGCCCCGGCGTCTCTCCCCAGGCCCGCGCCCTGGTCGAGGCCGGCGCCGCCAGCGACGCCCGCGGCTTTCCGATCGGCCTCGCCCTGGTTGGCGTGGCGATGGTCGCCCTCGCCGGCTGGGCCGCCGGCCCCTGGGCCGCCCTGCTGGTGGCCCTCTTCGGCGTCGGACTCGGTGTCGGCTTCGAGCCCTGGCTCGACGTGATGCACTTTCCGCGCGGCCACAAGCGGGTGCATGAACAGTGGTGGAAGGTGCCGGCCTACTTCGCCCTGGCCGGCGCCCTCTTTGGCCGCAGCTTCACGCGGATGTGGGCCGGCGCGGCGCTCTCGGTGGTCCTGGGCCTGCTGCAGCTCTATCCGGTGCCCCACCACTACGGCGTCTTGAAGAACACCCCCTGGCTGGGCACGGCCCTGCTGCTCTCGAGCGTCCTGGTGCTGGGATGGCGCAACCGCCTGCCCCTCGGAAAGCTGCTCCTCGCCGTGCTGATGGCCGAGCTGGCCTTCTACGGCTGGTTCGAGCTGCAGGACTTCAAGGTCTTCAACCTGGAGATCACCGACTGGGAGGGCTCGGAGTGGCTGCGTCAGGCGCCGCGCCTGGGCGCTCTGTTTACGGCGCTGCTGGCCGCCGGGGTCCACGCGGCCCTCGATCGGCACGGGCCCTGGCGCGATCGCGCGCTCGCCATGGGCCTGAGCGCGGTCGGCGCCGCCGGGCTCATCCGCCTGCCCGACGCCGTCTACATCCTGCCGATGCTCAGCCTCACCGTCGGACTGTTCACCAAGGCCCCCTGGCGCGGCCGCCTGATCGCGATCTCCTTCGCCTGGTTTGTCCCCTTCTGCTACGGCGCCGCCCGCGGCTACGGGCTCTACGGCACCCTCGGCCTGATGGCCATCGGCCTGTGGCTGCTCTCGCTGCGCGCCGACCGGCCGATGGACGAGGCCGCCGCCCGCTGGTGGCAGCTCTCCGCCGCCCTCACCGTGATGGTGGCCGCCTACGCCGGCTTCGCCTGGACCTTCGGCCTGTCGATCGCCGGCATCGACTACACCTTCATGGTCAAGTGGATGCCCGGCCGCTGGCACGAGCGCCTGTGGTGGCTCATCTTCATCGGCACCACCCTAAAGGCGATGGCGCCCGCCCTGATCGGCGCCGAGTTGGCCCGCGGCCTGCTGGGCGCCCGCGCCGAGGCGGTGATCGACGACGTGGCCCGCTACGCCTGGCTGCGCGCCACCGTCGTCTATGTCTTCGCCCTGTCCTGGGTGATCGTCAGCGCCGAGGCCGCCGGCCTGCGCCTCGCCGCCATCGTGCAGGACGGCTTCTACTGGACCCTGATGGGCCTCTTCGCCGTCGGCGCCTTCCGCCTGGGCCGCCCGCGCTCTGCCGCCCCCGCCGCCTGAGCCCTACTCCTCGACGATGTCCATGAACAGACCAGCCAGGGCGGCGTGGCCGGCCTCGTTGGGGTGGATGCAGGTGGGGTCGAACCACAGCTCGGCCGCTTCGGGGCCGCGGTAGCACTCGTTGTTGGGGTCATCGGTGTAAAAGCCGTGGCCGCAGAAGTTCTCCAGCATGAAGACCGCGTCCGTCTGGGTCTCCACGGCGGCGGCCACCATCTGCTCGTTCATCGAGACATAGGCCGGGCGCATCGCCGGCTCGGCCGACCAGCCCAGGATCTCCGCCGTCGGGCAGGAGGCCATGTCGCCGGTGCCATCGGTGAACTCGTAGACATTGCCGAAGATCACGTGCACGCCGGCCGGAAAGAGGGTCGCCTCTTGATCGCGCACCCACACCAAGGCCTCGCGCATCAGCTCGGCCGCCCGGTCGACCTCCGCCATCATCTCGGCCTCCGACATCCCGGCCTGCAAATCCTCCACCGCGGCGAACATGTCGTTGCCGCCCATGGTCATCACGATCAAGGTGGGCTTGGGCTGCACCTCGGGAACGCAGGTGAGGAGCTGCTGATCGCTCGGCAGCAGCAGGTCGTCGGTGCGGGCCCCCCAGCGTGAACAGTCCGCCACCTCCAGCCCGCCAAAGCGCGCCTCCAGCGTGCCGGTGAGCAGGGTGCGGTAGTAGCCCTCCTCGGGGGTCGGCGGCGTACCCGCGGTGACCGAGTCGCCCAGAAAGATCACCTTGCCGATGTCGACGATGTCCTGGTGGTTGGTGCCGGCGCAGCGCGTGTTGTAGACCACGCCCATCGACGCATAGTCGGGCACCTCGCCGGCCGAGCCCATGTCCGGCGCGCAGTTCTCGCGCCAGCTCTTTGTGTCATCCCAGGCCCAGGCGACCTCCTCATCGGCCGTGTCTTCGCCTTCCGGCGCGGCGCCGCCGCCCTTCTCCTCGGCGCAGGCCAGCAGACACAGGAGCAACCCCCTCATGCCGCACCCCCGCCCAGTCGGATGTCAAAGGCCGCCGCGAAGCTCCCATCCTCCTGGAGCACCGCCGCGATCTCCAGGTCGTCGGGCTTCTCCTGCAAGGTTCCCTCCACCTCGGCCAGGGCCGGAAAACAGAGCTGGGTGGTGAGCACCCGCGCCCCGCCCACCGTGACGATGCAGTGGATGTGCGGCTGCAGGAACTCGCCGGCCGCGGCACCCGCATAGGCGGGCGGCACCAGGGTGGAAAAACAGAAGCCGCCGTCTTCGCCGGTGGTCACCTGGCCCCGAAAGGGAAAGTCGGGGCGGCTCATGTCGTAGACGCCGGCCTGATCGCAGTGCCAGAGGTCGAGCACCGCGCCGGCGACGCCCCCGCAGGCCCCATCGAGCAGCCGCCCGCTCACCCAGAGCACCCGGCCCTCGACCCCGTCGATGTTGAAGTCCGCGCGGGCGGGCACGCCGGCCCGGTAGTAGGGCCCCTCGCCGTCGGTGGTGGTGGGCGTGGCGCAGTCGGCGGGCAGGGCCGCCTCCTGGCCCTCGCAATGGGCGACAGGCGCGGCGCTGTCATCGACCGGCCCATCACCGGTGTCCCCCTCGGGGATATCGTCGGGGCCGCTGTCTTCGGGGAGCCCCCCGGGGATCGGCTTGAGGCCGCCGCAGCCGGTCAGGGCCAGGGCGGAGAGGGCGAGGAGCAGGTCGCGGCGGGCGAGGTCGGTCATGGGGACATTCTACACCGCTGCGCGCGCTGCGCCCGGGTGGAGGGCACCCCGGCCTCAACACGCCGACGTGCGCCCGCTCCCCGCCATGGGGGGTCACCGCGGAGGAGCGCCCGCCTGGCCGAGGGCGCCGCCGCGTGGCTGCAATTGTACCCGCAAGCCCCCCTTCACCCGAACGGTAACCACCGGATCCGGCCGCACCGGATCCGGCCCCGGCGCGATGACGAAGGCCCGCACGACCGCCCCGAGGGCCTGGGCCATCTCCTGCAAGGCCAGTTGGGAGCCGATGCACTGCCGCGGCCCGTTGGCGAAGGGCATCCAGGCCGCCTTGTGGCGCGGCGGCCCGCGATCCGGCACAAAGCGCAGCGGCTCATCCCACCAGCGCGGATCGCGGTGGAAGAGGTGCGGCGACAGCGCAAAGCGCGTGCCCGCCGGAAAGACATGACCGTCAAAGGTCTCCTCTTCGAGCGACTGCCGCTCCAGCCACCACACCGGCGGATGCAGACGGAGCACCTCATCACAGACCCGCCGCAGCAGCGGCGCCCGCCCCAACTCGTCCACCCGCGGCACCGCAGACAGTCCCGCCACCTCAGCAAACAGAGCCTCCTGCACCTCGGGATGCAGCGACAGCTCGTGCAGCGCCCAGGCCAGGGCGTTGCCGGTGGTCTCATGGCCCGCGAAGAGGAAGGTCATGCCCTCATCGCGGAGCTGCCGATCGGCCATCGCGCTGCCATCGCCCTCGTCCCGGGCGCCCATCAGCAGCCCGAACAGATCCACCCCGTCGCCGCCCTGGGCCCGCCGCTGGGCCAGCAGCGCCGCCACCGGCGCCTCGAGGGCCGCCACCGCCCGCCGGTAGCGGATGTGGTTCAAGGTCGGCACCCAGAAGGGCAGCCGCAGCAGGCGGCGCGACTCGGCCAAGGCCGCCTCGGAGACCTCGGTGAAGGTCTCGTACATCAGCCCCAGCGGCAGCCCCTCGGTGGAGCCAAAGACGGTGCGGCAGACCACCCGAAAGGTCAGCTCCATCAAGGCCCGCGAGGCCTCCACGAGGCCACCGGCGGCCCAGCCCTCAAGGGTGCGGGCCGTCTCCTCCTCGATGATCGAGCCCCAGCGCTGCAAATGCTCGCGCCGAAAGGCCGGCTGGATCAGCGTGCGCTGGCGCTGCCACACCGCTCCATTGGACGTGATCAGCCCCTCACCCAGCAGCGGGCGGAGATCATCGTAGAGCTCCCCCTTCTCAAAGCGCCGGTGGTGCGTGGTCTGCACATAGTGGCTGTGATCGGGGTGGCAGAGCATCACCATCTGCGAGGCGCCAAGGTGAAAGCGGATGACGTCCCCAAACTCGCGGTGCGCCTCGTCGAGGGTGCCGAGGGCATCGGCGTTCATGCGGGCGATGACAACAGGAGCGGAGAGGGGGCCGTAGCCGGGTACGCGCATCCCCCGCCCCTAACCCGCCGCACCGAAGCCCCGGCGCCCCGCCGCGCCCTCGCCGGGCGTAGACTCCACCCGGCCACCCTGGAGCCCCCCTGCGCCCCCTGCCGACGCCCCACCTCCCCCACGGGCTGCCCTGATCCATGCCCCTCTCATCCATCACAGACTACCGTCGCCGCTTCCTCGCCAGCACGGTCGACGCCGCCTTCGCGACCCTGTCGCACCTTGGCCGGCGCAGCCCGCTATACCGGCCCCATCGCCTCGGCCTTCGCGTCGACCGCGACCTGCGCTACGGGCCGCTCCCCGCCCACACCCTGGAGCGCTGGAGCCCGCGGACGGTCGAGGGCGCCCCCGTCGCCATCTACCTGCATGGCGGCGGCTTTCGGGCCATGTCGGCCGCCACCCACTGGGTCATGTCGCAGCAGCTCGCCCGGATGGGGCTGCTCGTCTACAATGTCAATTACCGTCTGGCCCCCCAGCACCGGGCCCCCGCCGCCCTCGAAGACGCCGCCCTCGCCCTGCCCTGGATCGTCGAAGATGCCCGCCGCTGCGGCGCCGACACCGACCGGATGGTCTTCACCGGCGAGTCGGCGGGCGGCAACCTCAGCCTGGCCCTCGGCCTCTGCTGCCTGCAGCGCCGCCCCGAGCCCTTCGCCGCCCGGCTCTTCGACGCCGACATCGTCCCGCGCGCGATGATCCCCGCCTGCGGCGTGCTGCAGGTGAGCGATGTGGAGCGCTTCCGCGGCCACCCCTGGGCCCCCTGGCCCTTCCTGGAGGCCATCCGCGCCGTCTCCTCCGCC
This sequence comes from Alphaproteobacteria bacterium, assembly GCA_040376505.1. Taxonomy (GTDB): domain Bacteria; phylum Myxococcota_A; class UBA796; order UBA796; family UBA2385; genus JBEIQK01. The sequence goes on from JBEIQK010000246.1 coordinate 6,009, forward strand.
TACCTGCCCCCCGACCACCCCATCCCCGCCCTGGCCGATCCGCTGCTGCTCATCGAGCAGTCCCCCCGCCTCGACCGCCCGCCGCCGCCGATCTTTCTGCCCGTCGGCGGCGCCGACATGCTGGTGGAGGACAGTCGCCGCGCCGCAACCGCCTGGAGCCGACTGGGCGGCGAGGCCACCTGCACAGTCTACCCCTACCAGCCCCACGCCTTTCAGGCCCTGGTCTTCTTGCCGGCGGCGCGCCGCTGCTGGTCGGATCAGCGGGCCTTCCTGGCACGCAGCCTGGGCCTCCCGCCCGCATCCTCCCCGCCCGGGACCGCGGCGCCCTGACCCGACCCCGAAACACCCCAATCCCCTGCCGCGTGTGCATGGGAGTGGCCCGGGCGCCCCCCTAACCCGCGCCTTCCCGTGGCCAACCCGCCCCGCCGCCAGTACGAGGGGCCGGAGGTGCCCGCATGTTCTCCCTCCTCCTCGCCCTGGCCTGCTCGGCGCCGGCCGAAAAGAGCGACCCCGAAGCCACCGTCGACACCGCCCCTCCCGGCGACAGCGCCGGTGCGCAGGACAGCGCCGACGGCACCCCCCTGCCCACCCTCACCCTCCGCGGCCCCGACCTCCTGCCCTCCGAAGGCAGCGCCCTGGCCGATCGGTGCGACTGGGTGCTCCCCGCCGTCCACGCCTGCGAGGGCCCCAGCCCCGCCCTTGCCTGGGAGGGCCTGCCCGACGAAGCCGTCGAGCTGCTGCTGATGCTCGACGATCCCGACGCGGGCGACTGGCCCCACTGGGCCGTCCTGCACCTGCCGGTCGACGCCGCCGGCCTCGACGCGGGGGTCAGTCAAAATGGACAGACCTCCACCCTCCCCGCTGGTGCTGTTGAGCTGGAGAATGGCGCGGGCTACACGGGCTACTTCGGCTCCTGCCCGCCCACGGCCCATGTCTACCGCTGGCGCCTCTGGGCCCTGCCCGCCGCCGCGGTCGACCCCGGCCGGGGCGGCGCCAAGGCCAATTTCCGCGAGCTCGCCGACGCAGCCGACGCCACCGCCCTGTCCACCGCCACGCTCTGCCACATCTACGATCCCGACGCCCCCTGAATCCTCGGGGCCGTCGAGCATGTGGGTTCAGTCCCCGGTCGCGGCGCAACCATCCGGCTCCCCAGCATCGGCAGCGACCGACACAAAGGCCCGACGGCTGGAGCCCAGGCGAAACCGGGGCGCCGACCGACTCCGCCGGCGGGAAGATCCAGCTCGCCGACACCGAGACCTCGATCGAGGGATCGACGGTCCACCCACCCGCATCGTTTGCAGCCTGCTGCAGGGCCGACAGCGCCAGGCGGCGCAGGCGAGGGTCTGGGGCCCCCTCCAGCGGGAGAGGGTCGTGGTGGAGTCGATTCGTCTCCGCCAGGGCGAGCAGGGCCGCGCCAACCTCCGCCGCGGGGGCCGTGGCGCTGCACAGAAACAGACCCACCCGATACGAGCGTATGCGCGCGCCTGACGCGCGAACCGACGCGTCCTTCGGGCAGGACGAAGACCCAAGCGGAGGACTGCCACCGAAAGAGCCCGGTCGAAGCCGCGGCGGCCGCTGCAGGCACGGAGGCAGAACGGTCGAACCGTACACCAAAAGACGGCAATCTCCCAGCCGGCCAGACAGCCTCCAGCCGAGGTCTCGGCAAAGGACACCGCCCGGGGCCTCGCATGGGGCTCTGACCTTGACCAAAGCCAGATCGAAGACCCCACCACCCAAGTCCGGTTATCCAGGACCCACCAAACCGCGCCCGAAGTCCTCCATGAAGCAACACCACGCCGCCCCCAGCCACACGCCCCCCGAGGAGGCTCCCCTCGCTGCACCCACCTCCAGCCATCCGGAGCGGCTCCGGCGACTCGCCAGCAAGGCCCGCCAGCCCCTCAACTTCGTCAGCGTGCTGGCCGGCGATCCCGAAGTGAGCGCCACCCTCGACAACATGGGAAAGCGCAACACCGCCCCCGACCTCATCGACCATACAGTCCATCGCGTCCAAGTTGATACTGCTTGGCATTCGGAAGAGTGGGCCAACTCTTGTCAAACCTCCCCCGCTCTGCGGGGGAGGTGCCCGCGCTCCACGCCGGCTCGTGGCGGAGGGGGACGAGGCAGCGCCACAAACATCCTACCCGCTCAACTTGGACGCGAGGCACTGTATTGAAGAAGCCGTACAGCTCGCCGAGGCGCATGGCTGGACCTTTCGCAAAGGCGGCGGCCACGCCCTCCTCGTGGGCAAGGGCCCTGCCCACAGCCGCGAGGGCTGCGCCATCAGCGTGTGGTCCACGCCTCGCAACCC
>JBEIQK010000605.1:0-4131 GCA_040376505.1 Alphaproteobacteria bacterium
CCCTCCGAGGCCTTCTTCAGGGCTGCGGTGGACAGATCGGTGCCGAGGATGTCAAAGCGCCAGCCATCTGTCTGCGGGAAGTGCCGCCGCAGCACCATCGCCATCGTGTAGGCCTCCTGCCCGGTCGACGAGGCGGCGCTCCAGATGCGGATGACGCGGGAGGCCGCGCGACGCTTGATGATCTCCGGAAAGAGCGTGTCGCGCATGAAGTCGAAGGGATGCACATCGCGGAAGAAGTAGGTCTCATTGGTGGTGAGCGCGTCGATCAGCTCCTGGGTGAGCCCACCATCCTGGCTGAGCATCACCCGGGAGATCAGATCGTCCACCGTCTTCAGGTTGGCCTTCAGCGCCACCGGGAGGAGACGGTTGTAGACGAGGTACTTCTTGTCGGCCTCCAAGACGATGGCGGCCCGCCGCTTCATGTAGTCGCGAACCCAATCGTAGTGTTGTGCGCTGATGTTCATGCTGCACCCCCAACCGACTGACCCAGCAGGGCTGAGCCCATCACTCGCTGAACCATCGCCGGACCCAGATCGTGAATCGCCAGGGTCGCGGTGGCCACGCCGGCGCTGGAGACGGCTCCAGGCATTCCCCAAACCACGGACGTGGCGGCATCTTGAATCAAAACAGTACCTCCTGCACGATGGATCTTCCGTGCACCCTCGGCGCCATCGGTGCCCATCCCGGTGAGCACCATCGCCAGACAGCGACGGCCGAACAGCTCAGCCGCCGAATCAAACAGGACATCGACGGCGGGCCGGCAGTGATTGACCGGCGGCTCGTCGTGCAGCCGCGCCACCACGCCACCGCCCGCCGCCCGGGTGAGCGCCAGGTGGCGACCGCCGGGGGCCAGGTAGATGCGACCCGGCACCACCGCTTCGCCCGAGACCGCCTCGGCCACCGGGAGCGCGCAGCGCGAGCTCAGGCGCTCGGCCAGCAGGCGGGTGAAGTTCGCTGGCATGTGCTGCACCATCAGGATCGGCGCGGGGAAATTCGCCGGGATGGTGGTGACCAGTTGGGCGAGCGCCTCGGGCCCGCCGGTGGAGGAGCCGATCGTGACCGCGTCGAAGTGCACCACCCCCGTGAATCGGGCCGGGGGCGCCGTCGGTGCGCGCCGCGCGGGGCCAGACAGAAAGGAGGCCGGGCGCTCCTGCGCGGGCGGCAGGGCCGGGGCGGGCAAGGACGGGCCGCCGGCCAGCGGGCCCAGCGCGGGCCGGTCTCCCGCGGTGACGATGCGCACGAGCTCCTCGCGCAGGCGGCTCATCGAGTCGGCGGCGGTGCTCTCGCTCGGCTTGGCCACGCAGGTGGCCCCGGCGCGGGCGAGGCGGGCCCGATCGGTGGCCTTGAGGCGCTCCAGCGAGCCGCTCAGCAGCACCGCCCGCATCATCGGCCATTGGCGCTTCATCTGCTCGATCAGCGAGACGCCATCGATGTCGGGGAGGACGAGGTCGACCACCGCGAAGTCGGGGCCGGTCTGGGCGATGAGGGCCATGGCCGCCTCACCCGAGCCGGCCAGGCCCATGAATTCCAATCCGGGTGTACCCGACAGAGACCGTGCGACATTCTGTCGAAACAGCGCCGAATCATCTACGATCAGCACTTTTTTCCGTGCCATGGAGACTCCCTGGGCGCGCGCCAGCGGGCTCAGTAACGAAACTGCGAGACGACCTGCTGGAGGGTGCCCACCACCTCGGAGAGCTGCACGGCCGCCTGGCGGGTGCGTGCGGCGCCGCTGGTGGTGCCCTCGGCGCTGGCGCTGACGCCCTCGATGCTGCGGGCGATCTCGGCGCTGCCCTCGGCGACAAAGGAGACGCTGCGCGCGATCTCGGCGGTGGTGGCCTGCTGTTGCTGCACGGCGCCGGCCACGTTGCTCTGCATCTGATGGATGCGCTGGATGATGGTGGTGATCTGCTGAATGGCGTCGACGGCCACATGGGTGTCGTTTTGAATCATCGCGATCTTGCGGCTGATCTCCTCGGTGGCCGCCGCGGTCTCCTTGGCGAGGTCCTTGACCTCGTTGGCGACCACCGCAAAGCCCCTGCCCGCCTCGCCGGCCCGCGCGGCCTCAATTGTGGCGTTGAGGGCGAGCAGGTTGGTCTGTTCGGCGATCGAATTGATCACACCGACCACCTTGCCAATCTCGGCGCTGCTGTCGCCGAGCTTGCTCACGGTGGCGTTGGTGCGCTCGGCCACCGTGACCGCCTCGGTGGCCACCCGGGCCGCCTCATCCACGCTCTGGCCGATCTCTTTGATCGAGGCGTTCATCTCTTCGACCGCGGCAGCGACGGTGTTTACGTTGCGCGACACCTCGCCAGCGGCGTTGCTGACCCGCACCACCTGCTGGGCGGTGGTCTGGGCAGCCTGGGTCAACTCTTCGCTCACCCGCGTCAGATCGGCGCTCGACTTGGACATACCGCCGGTGTTCTCGGAGATCGTGCCCACCGCCGTTCCCAGGTTCTCCAGGGAGTGGTTGAGGGCCACGCCCATCTGGCCGAGCTCGTCATGGCTCTGCACCTGCATTCTCCAGGTGCAATCCCAGCGCGACAGCGCCTCCAGACCCTCGACCGCCTCGTGCAGCGGGCGGGTGATGCTGCGGGTGACGAGCCCCGACACGAGGCCGAGGATCAGCACCGAGAGCCCCGACACGCCGAGGATGACGTTGTGCGTGGCGGCGAGCCCCGCCTCGACCTCGTTGTTCTGACGCTCCTGCTCGGCCTCGATCTCGCCGGAGAGCGCCTCCATGCGGTCTTCCACCACGCCGAACTGCTCGTAAAAGCCGGGCAGCGCCGTCATCGCCGCCGCGCGGTCTTTGCCGGCCAGCTCGATCATGTCCAAAGTGGCCTTGGCGTAGGACTCGATCGCCGGCCGCACCGCGTCGACCTTGGCCTTGAGCGCCGGGCTCGGGTTGGTGGCGTCGATGGAGTTCATCTCGCCGCGAAAGCGCTCGACATGCTCGGCCGCATCCGCGCGGGCGGTGGCGATCTCCTCGGGAGTGACCGCCACCAGCGAGGCGAGCACGTCGCCGCGCATGGCGTCGTGCATCATGTCGGCCTGGAGCTGGCTGGAGAGGGCCGCCGAGCTCTCCCGGACGAGGTTGACCCCCTCGGCCGCCGAGTCGGCGCACCACAGGCCGGTGGCACCGATCACCAGCGCGAAGCTGAGCCCCAGGCCTGCGATGCCGAAGAGCCGGGTCCGCACGGAGATGTTGGACCCGTTCCCCGCCGGCGGCGCTACAGGGGCGCGCGCGGCCCGCTGGGACTTGCGCCGGGTCGACAGTCCCGCGGCGCTGGCGCTGATTGATCCGTCCATAAAAACCTCCCGTACACCTTCATCGGCGTCGGGAGGGCCTCCTAAAGGAAAAGCTCCGTGCGCAGGGTCACCGCGTAGCCCCCGGCGCCGCCCGGCTGGATCAGGTGCTGGCCGTCCACGGTCAGATCCAGGTGGTTCGAACCGGCCACTTTGTAGAAAGCCTCCAGCACGGCCTCGCCAGCGGGGCCGCCCGGCACCGCCTCGGCCAGCGCAACCCAGGAGGCGCCCAGGCCGAGGCTGTCGGCCTCCCGCCCGAAGGGCAGGCCGATCACCACGAGCCCGCCGCCGGCATGGCCGCGGAAGTCCGAGGCCACCGGATCGCCCACCCCGCCCAGCGCGAAGGCCGCCAGGGCCGGATCCTCGCCGCGGAAGAGCAAGGGCTGATCGATCATCGCGAAGCCGCCGCGGGCCGGGGCAGCGCCCTCGACCTGGTGGCGCCAGGCCCCGGCGCCGATCTGTCCACCGCTGGAGCCCGTGGCGACCGCCACCTGACCAATCGCGAAGGAGCCGCCGAGGGTGGGAAAGAGCGCCGCCCGCGGACGCACCACCCCCTCGTCAAAGGCCGCCGCCGCGACGCCCAGCCCCGGCTCGGGGAAGGTCGGGATGCCAGCGATCGTCGGGGTGGCGTTGAGGCCCGGGTTGAGGAAGCCGCCGCCGTAGTCCGAGGCGGCGTGATCGACGTTGGCATCGATGCGGCCGGCGCTCAAGCGCAGCGCGTCGCCGCCCAGGTGCTGACGCAGGTAGAGCTCGCCCAGACCGGCGCCAGGGTCGGTGTCGATGTTGGACAGACCCTGAAAGGCCCCCCAGCTCCCGGGCGGCGCG
>JBEIQK010000984.1:0-2117 GCA_040376505.1 Alphaproteobacteria bacterium
CATCGGCCAGGGTGGCGCCCCAGGTGCCCGGTGTCGTGGTCAGTCGCTCCATCAAGGCGGAGAGGTTGCCGAAGAGGCCCTCAAAGCTGGGGGTCTGGCGGGTGATCTCGGAGTGGTGGTCCCAGCGACCGTTAAACAGACCCAGATCGGCCACGATGGCGCAGCGCGCGACGCCGGCCTCCAAGAGGTCGACCGCGCCCAGCAGTTGGGAGAGGCTGTCGCTGCCGGAGGGATTGAGCACATCCTGATAGGCGGCGGCGGCTTCGATGTCGGCCAGGGCGTCGGCGTAGCCCTGGTGGATGCGGGCCGAGACGCCGGCCTGGGCCGACTGGGCCAGGGACTGGGCGCGGGCGCGGACATAGGCGTCTTCCAGGGCCACCAGCGACGGGCTCGGCAGGGTGTGGATGGGCTCGCTGCCCTCAACGCAGGAGCCGCTGAGCAGGCCGGCCAGTTGGCCGCGCTGGCCGATGCGCACCACGCCTTCGGAGGTGGCGTTTTGAAAGGCCGGGCCGGAGATCACCACATGGGACAAGGGCAGCCGCTGGGCCGATGCGGCGCCGATCTGGCTGGGAATGTCGGTGCTGTCGGGGTCGGAGCTGCCGGTGAGCAGAATCCGCCGGCACCGTTCATGGGCGATGGAGCGCACCTCCACGCCGTTCAGGATGGCGGCCCGGTCGCCAAAGCGCGTGAAGAAGGCGTCGACATTGGGGCGGGTGGGCCCGGAGACCCAGCGCAGGTCGCCCACCTCGGCCAGCTCGGCGCCGTCGGGGGGCATGTCGACATAGGGGCTGTCAAAGGCGGTGTGAAAGACGAAGGCCGGGTCCCACCCGCCGTCGGCGAAGATGAACAGAAAGCGGCGCTCGCCCTCAGCGGCGGCGCGGCTGGGGCGGGCGAGGCCGCCGAGCAGGCCCACGCCGAGGCCGGCGGGGAGCAGGCGGAGCAGGTCGCGACGGGAGGCGGACAGGGGGCGGCGGTTCATCAGTAGGCCAGGAAGGCGGGGTCGCGGAGGAGGGCGGAGAGCACGGTGGCCCAGGCCTCCGTGGGGTTGTTGGAGAGGCCGTAGGCCTCGTTCCACAAGGCGGCGAGGGCGTCGATGGTGGCCTCCGACGGGCGCTCGGCGAGCAGGCGCCAGTGCAGGGCGGCGATCTGTTCACGGAAGGCGGGGTCGGCTGGGGTGCTGCCGGCGTCGACCTGATCAAGCAGGAAGGCCTCGCCGGCGGGTGCTGCGAGGTCGTGCAGGGCGATGTCGCGGGCCGCGGTTTGGGCCACGCGCCCCGCGACCAGGGCCCAGGTGAGGCCGGGGGCCTGAAGGGGGTCGGAGAGGCTCTCGCCGTCGACGCCATTGGCCATCACGCGGTAGCCGCCAGAGTCGGAGTCCAGCAGGTCGGCGCCAAACCGGCGCCAGCTGTAGCCCGACAGATCGGCGTAGACGCTGCGAAGTTGGGTGGAGACCAGGATGCGGGCGGTGCTTTCGCGGGCCGCGTCGGCCGCGGTGACGCCGCCCGAAAGCGCCCCGACCTGGTAGATCGGGCTGTCGGTGATGGCGCGCAGGGCTGCCTTCATGGACAGATCCGACTGAACCATGGCCTCGCGGGCCTCGCGCAGGAGAGGCCCATCTTCGGCGGCCACGTCGCGGCGGAGCAGGCCCTGGGCGGCGGTCTCCACGGCGCAGTCGACGAAGCGCCCGTCGCGGGCGATGGCCTGGCCCAGGCCGGCGAGGCCGTCGACCGGCTGGCCATACCAGGCGGCCTGGACGCCCAGCGTGCTCTCGCCGGCCCGCTCGCGCTCGGGGTGGTAGCGGGTCATCTCCAGGGCGCTGAAGTCGTCTTCGGGCAGGAAGCCAAAGAGGGTGGCGGAGATCGGCTCGACGGTGGCGTGGCAGGAGAGACAGACATCCTGGGAGCGGATCGCCTCTTCGGCCCCGGCGGCGGTGGGGGCCAGGGCCGTGTCGAGGAGCACCGGCCGGGTGAGGATGTCCTGACAGACGAAGAGATCGAGGATGGCAGCGGTGCGGGCGCGGTTGTAGTTGAAGATGGGGCTGACGTAGCGCCACCACAGGCCGTTGGTGGACAGAACCCCGGCGGCGGGGCGGCCGTCGGTGTAGCGGGCCTCCTGCC
>JBEIQK010001045.1:0-1906 GCA_040376505.1 Alphaproteobacteria bacterium
CGCCCAACCCCCGCCCGCATCCGGGGCGCGCTGGCGCGTGTCGGCGCCGCGATGATCCTGTGGGGGCCGCTGCTCTTGTGGATGACGGTGCTGGTGCCGGCCGGCCCCGACACGGGCGGCCTGCCCTTGCGCCTTCACGCCGGGGTGGCCCTGCTCCTGGCCTTGATCGGCGCCCAGATCGTGCGCCAGCTCTTCACCCTGCCCGTGGCGGCTGGCGGTCCGGGGCGCTTTCGGGTGGTGCCGGCGCGGCCGGGTCGGCCCTTCCTGATGGCCACGGCCGGCGTGGCCTGCGGCTTCTTCGGCCTGTGGAGCCTGTGGACCGGCAGCAGCGACCTCGTGGCGCTGGGCGCGCTGCCGTCGGGCTTGTTGTCGATCTGGCTGGCACGCCAGGTGTGCACGGACCCCGTCTGGGGCACCTGGCTGGAGATCAGCGGCGACGCCCTGCGGGTCCACTGTCCGCGGGCCGAGGACTGGTCGGTGCCACTCTCGCGCATCGTCCAGGTGCGCCTGCGGCCCTCCGACCGCAGCTACCTCGTGCGCACCCCCTGGCCCGAGCGCGACGTCTTCGTGCCCTCCAGCGCGGCGCGGGCCCGCTACGCGATCTCCAATCACGAAGCGCTGCTCGGCCTCCTCGCTGAGCGGGCCCCCGTCGAAGAGACGCCCGACCTGATCCCGCCGGCCCCGCGCCCCACCACCGCCTGAGGCCCGCCGCCTTGCGCGTGCGCCTTGGATGCGCGAAAGAATGGGGCGGAGGTGCCCATGGGCATTCGTGACAAGCTCATCGGACGGGTCAAGCGCGTGGTCGAGCGCCTCAACGGCGACTTCTCGGCGGTCGCCCCCGAACAGACCCAGGACTACGACAAGCCCGGCGTGCCCAATGAGGGCGCCAAGGTGGTGATGGCGCGCCTGCCGCGGCCGGTGGTGGGCGGCAAGCGGCCGCCGGCCGAAGAGGAAGGATAGAATGCCCTTTCTCGAAGCGCGCCTGCAATTCAACGATGCCTCGGTGCTCATCGACTGCGAGTCGGCGGGCGGCTTCGACAAGTCGCAGGTCTCCCTCGGCTTCTCGGCCGAAGAAGCGGTGAAGAACGTGGCGCTCCTGGCGGGCGGCGTCGCCAACCAGCTCGCCGAGCTCGTCGAGTCGGCCCCCGCCGAGGCCCAGGTGGAGCTGGAATTCGGCGTCAAGGTCGACGCCAACGCGGTGGTGGCGGTGGCGCGCAGCCCCCAGGAGGGTCAGTTTCGCGTCCGCATCACCTGGAAGGGCTGATCGCGGCCTCCACCGGGCCCAGGGCGTCGATGAGGCCGCGCTCATCGAGCGATTCGACGAGCTGGTACCGTAGCTGAAGGCGGGCGAAGGGCGCGGGGAGGAGGAAGCGGTCCCAACTGCCGAGGTGCAGGCCGGGCTGCGCCCAAGCCCGCACCGCCAGCATCGGCGCGCCGGCGGACCGGGCGAGGGCCAGGGCGCCAGGCTGGGGGCGCCCGCGCGGCCCGCGGGGCCCGTCGACGGTGATCGCCACGGAGCGCCGCTGATCGCGCAGGGCTGCCCGAAGGCCCAGCAGGGCGCCCACCCCGCCGCGGCTGCTGCTCCCGCGCACGAGGCCGTAGCCAAGCGCGGTCAGGGCCTCGCTGATCCGCCCGCCGTCGCGGCTCAGGCTGGCCAGCCCGACGTGACCGCGGTCGCGGTGCAGCAACAGCAGGGGCAGCAGCTCGCCATGGTAGCAGGCGAAGACCACCGGGCCGCGGGCGAGGGCGGCGTCATGGGCCTCCTGGCCGAGCACGGTCACGCGCAGCGAGCGGGCCCAGGCGCGCAGGAGCGGCCCGAGCAGCGCCCGCCGCGCCGGGCCCAGCCGATCGCTCACTCCCGCCTGGCGGCCGATTGGGCGTGGGCGAGGAGCAGCGCCGCGGCGGC
>JBEIQK010000426.1:0-5599 GCA_040376505.1 Alphaproteobacteria bacterium
GGCCCTCGTAGGCCTGCTCCTCGCCTGTTCGTCCACATCCTCCCCGATCGACACCGATGGCGACGGCCACAGCAGTTCCGACTGCGACGACGCCGACCCCACCGTCCTCCCCGGCGCGACGACAACAACTGCAACGGCGCCATCGACCAGGTCTGGCACCTCGACGCCAACAGACACGGCGCCGTCAACCCCAACACCCCCCCAGGTGAGCTGCCCGCCGCCGCGACGGTCTCCGGCTGCGGATCCATCGCGTCTACCGCTGCGGCCACATCTCCGATCCTCGCCCACCCGCCTCAGACCTCGCAGCCCTCCGGCCCACAAGCCTCCCCCGGCGCCGGGCGGTCCCCCCAGGCCCGCTGCAAGGCCTGAACAAAGACAGACTCCGGCTGGCCCCCGCTCACCGCCAGCTTGCCATCAAAGACAAAAAACGGAACCCCCGTCACGCCCAGCCGCTTCGCCTCGGCCTCGTCGGCCCGCACCCGGTCGAGCAGGGCTGCGTTGTTGTCGAGCAGCTCGCTCGCCCCCGTCACGCCCACCGCCCCCGCCAGCTCCAGCAAGGTCGCCCGGTCGCCCAGTCGACGGCCCTCGCAAAAGTAGGCAGACATCAGTCGCTCCTTCATCGCCGAGCCCTTGCCCTGGGTGCCGGCCAGGGCGATGAGCCGGTGGGCGTCGACGGTGTTCTCGACGTGGGTCTGCTCAATCTGAAAGGAGATTCCGACCTCGGCGCCGATGCCGCGCACCCGCTCCACCATCGCCGCCACCTGCGAGGGGCCCATGCGGTACTTCTGTTGAAGGTGATGCAACACAGACTCAGCGCTGTGGCGCGGCGCCGCTGGGTCGAGCTCAAAGGCCCGCCAGCGAAGGGTGATGCCGTCGGCGAGGGCGGTGCGAGCCAGGGCCGCCTCCAGCCGCCGTTTGCCGATGTAGCACCAGGGACAGGCCACATCCGACCAGATGTCGACGATCAAGGGAGCCTCCAGGCCGCTTGTTGTAACCGGGCGGCCTCCGCCGGGCGCCCGTCGGCCCGGAGCGACCGGGCGGCGGCGACGAGCAGGCCGGGGCGGGGCCCGAGCACCCGGAGGGCGCCCAGCAGGGTGGGTGTCCGCTGGGGAGCCGGCAGCACGCCGAGGTGCGCCAGCAGGGCGGTGAGGAGGGCTTGGGGGGCCGGTGGGAGCGCGGTGACCGCGCTCATCGCGCCGGTGTCGCGGCGCTCGAAGAGGGCGTCGGCGGCGGCGCAGAAGGCCGGCAGCGCGGCGGCGGGCACGTCACCGGGCTCGGCCCAGCGGCGGCGGCGGGGCAGGGCGGCGATCCAGGCGGCGCGGCGGGCTTCGATGACCTGTGGATCGAAGTGGGCCCGCACCTGCTGGCGGGCCGCGGAGAGGGCGGCGGCGGGCGGCGGATCGAGGAGGGCGGCCCGCAGGGCGCGGGCGCAGTCGGCGGGAGCGGTGGGGTGAATCCAGGCGATGGGGGCCCAGGCGAGGTCGACCGGCAGGGCGTCGACGGGGGTGGTGATCACGGGGAGTGCGGTGCCCAGCGCCTCGTAGAGGACCCGGCCGAAGCTCTCGGTGGCGGTGCCGTGCACCAGGGCGTCGGCCCAGGCGTAGTGCGGGTCGAGCTCGTCGACTGGGCCCAGGTGGCGCACCCGCGGGTCGGTGGGGGCCTCGTCGATGCCGGCCACGCGCAGCTCCAGGGGCAGATCGTCGAGCAGGCCGGTGGCGAGCAGGTCTTCGACGGTAAAGCGCAGCGCCTTGCCGGGGCGGCGCACCTCGAGCAGGCGCAGGGGGCGGCCGGCGCGCGGTGGGCGCGTGGGGGACTCGGCGGGGGCGCGCACGGGGCTCGGCAGGCAGAGGGCGGCCTGGGGCAGGGAGAGGAAGGGGCGCTGGGCCTCGCTCACCAGCAGGCTGCCGTCGACGAAGCCCTCCAGCAGGGGCTCGATGCGGTTGTGGTGGGTCTCGATGACCCGGCGCGCGCCGCTCAGGGCGGCGGCGAGGTGCAGCAGCGGGTTGTTGTTGAGGGTCTGCAGATGCACGACGTCGGCGCCCTGCAGCGCGCCGAGCAGGGCGGCGAGGCCGGGGGCGGGCAGGAGGGTGACGGGCCGCAGGCGGGCGGCGCGATCGGCGGCGGGGCCGGCCTGGTGGCTGATGACGAGGCGGCTGGGGTCGCAGGCCTGCAGCTCTTCGAGGACGGCGCTCTCGGCGCCGCCCACGATCATCCGCGAGATCAGCAGGGCCCGCCCGGCGCTCATCCGCTGAAGGTGCGCAGGAGCTGGGGGGTGTAGGCGGCGCGGGGGTGGGCCTCGACATAGGCGCGCACGCCGTCGGCGATGAGGCCGCGGGCGTCTTTGCCGTAGCCCGTGAGGCCCTGATCGATGAAGCGCTGCACCTCGGCCTCTGGGGCGTTGGCCTCGAGGCGGCTGATGAGGCCGGGCATGAAGACGTTGGCGAAGTGCACCTTCTGCTCCACCGCCACCAGATCGCTCACCGCGAGGGCCCAGGTGGGCAGGTGGATGCCCACGAGGCCGAGCATCTGCACGGCAAAGTCGAGGGCCAGGTCGCGGGCGGCGCGGTTGACCCGGCTGATCTCGGCGCGCAGGTCGCTGGGGTCGTCGACTGGCTGGCCGGCGAGCTCGACGTAGACCTTGTTCTTGGGCTCGGTGCCGCTGGGGCGCAGGATCACGCGGCCTTCTTCGCCCAGGACCCACACCAGCACGTCGCGGCTGGCCCGGTCGGTCTCGCTCAAGAGGGGGCCGAAGACGCCGGCCTCGTCCTGGCGGTCGTAGAAGGCGGTGACGGCGAGGCCGCCGATGGTGCGCAGGGGGCGCTCTCGCAGCGACCGCTGCAGCTCCTGGATGGTGGCCCGGCCCGCGGCGCCGCGCATGACGGTGCTGATGAGGTCGTTGCGCACGTAGCCGGTGCGCATCCAGAGGTCTTCGAGGGTGTTGATGAGGGTGCGGCCGCGGGTGGCCTCTTCGCTGGCCAGCTCGGCGAGGAGCAAGGCGGCGCCGGCGGCGTCCTTGTCGCGCAGCTCGGTGGTGACCAGCACCCCGTGCGACTCCTCGGCGCCCAGCGCGAAGTCGGCGAGCCCGCCCTCCACCCCGGCGAAGGCGCCCTTGGCTTCGAGCTGGCCGATGCCGTCGCCGATGTACTTGAAGCCCACCAGCAGGTGCCCCACCACGGCGGCCCCGTGGTAGCGCGCCACCCGGCTTAGCTGGCCGCTCGTGACCTCGGTCTTCATCACGATCGGCGGGCGGGTGCGGGGGCCGGGCACGCTCAGGATGGCGTGGGCCACCAGCACGGCGATCTCGTTGCCGGTGAAGAAGCGCCAGCGGGCGGGGTCGGTGGCGGAGGGATCGCTTTGGGCTTCGCGCACCATCATGCCGAGGCGGTCGGCGTCGGGGTCGCAGGCGAAGACGAGCCCGGCGCCGACGCGCTCGGCGTGGGCCACTGCGGCGTCCATCGTGCGGGGCACCTCGGGGTTGGGCACGCCAAAGGGCACCTTGGGAAACGCGCCGTCATAGGCCGACTGGGTCGGCTCCAGGCTCACGTCAAAGCCGGCGGCCTGCAGCAGGGCGTAGACGGTGCGGCGGCCGGTGCCGTGCAGGGCCGTGAAGACCACCTTGGCGCCCCGGGCCTGGGGGCGCCGGCTGCAGCGCAGGTTGGCGGCGATGTAGGCCTGGTGCACCTCGGGGCCGAGCTCGCGGATGAGGCCGACGGCGCGGGCCCGATCGAGGGGCATGCGGTCGACATGGCTGACGGCCTCGACCTCCTGGGCCATCTCCTCGTCCTGGGGCGGGATCTCCTGGCCCCCGGCGGCGTTGTAGAACTTGCCGCCGTTGTCGTCGGGCGGGTTGTGCGAGGCGCTGACGTTGAGCCCGCCGGTGGCCTGGAGGAAGCGGATGGCGAAGGACAGCTCGGGGGTGCTCATCGGCTGGCCGGCCGGCGGCAGGTAGACGGTGATGCCGGCCGCCGCGTAGACCTCGGCGGCGATCTCGGCGAAGTCGCGGCTCGTGAGGCCCATCACCGGGTTCATCGCTGCGGTGGACAGGGCGCCGCGGGCGCCCATGAAGCGGCGCACGTCGTTGGCGATCACCACGCACAGCGGCCCTTCGCCGGCCCGCTTGCGCAAGAAGGCGGCGTGGCCTTGGACGCTGGCGCCGAGGGTCCACGGGTTGATGCGGTTGGGGCCGATGCCCACGGTGCCGCGCCGCCCGCCGGTGCCGAAGGGGATCACCTGGTAGAAGCTGTCGAGCAGGGTGGCCCACTGGCCGGCCTCGGCCAGGGCGACGATCTGGGGCTGGTAGCTGCGGAAGGTGGGCTCGGTGAGCCAGCGCTCGAGGTTGGCCAGGGCCGCCTCTCGCACAGCCGGCGCGACGGCGGCGCTGGCGAAGCCCTCCCGCGCGGCGTGGAGCAGGGCAGAGGTCGAGAGGGGAGCGGGGGTCTGGCTGGGCATCGGCGGTTCCGCGGTGGGCGGCTCAGCCTACCACCGCGAGCCCCCTGCTGGGGAGGGGGCGGGTGCCCCAACCGTTCAGTCGACGAAACGGACGGCCAGAAGCCAGCTCTCGTCGCCCGGGTTGGCCCCCTGGCCGCCGGCACAGGCCTCGCAGGCCTCGCCGGTGCAGGGCACGAAGGGGGCCTCGATGTAGGGGCTGTCTGGGCTCAGGGTGACCGGCCCGGCCCGCCCCAGTCGCCGGCTCGACGGGCCCTCGTCGGTGGGCTCGAGCAGGTCTACCTGCACCTCCACCGGCCGGTCGGGCAGCAGCCCGGGGAGGGCCACGCGCCCAGGGCCGACCGCCTCTTCGTGGGGCCGGTAGCCGCGGGCGCAGACCCGCACCACGTCGGTGTCGAGGAGGCCTGCGTCGGTGACGTCCAGCTGCAGATCGGCGTTGCGCCACGCCTCGCCTTGGCAGGCGAGGAGCAGCAGCAGGGCGCTACTCTTCTTCATCCGGCGACCAGTCGGCCCGCAGCAACACCCACGGCTGGGTGAAGCCGGTTGGCACGAAGGAAGAAGGGCCCCAGTCCACCGCGGTCCAGTACTCGCCCACGAAGGGGTCGCCGATATTGGGGTCGCCGTCGCCATCATCGAGGATGATGTGGGCGCACTCCCAGTCGTCGCGCACCCAGTGGTTGGCGCAGGACTCCAGGCCCTTGAAGGTGGCGGTGTAGGTGGTGCCGTTGGTGGTGGTCTTCACCTTCTGGTCCACGTCCATCTGGGCTTCGGCGAAGACGATGGGCGGGCGGAACTCGTGGGCCTCGCCGGTGGCGCCGTCGGTCCAGCCCCAGATCAGCACGCCGTCTGAAGAGTCGCTCGACCACTGGACGCTGTAGAGCAAGGCCTCGGGGTCCTGGCTCATGTAGTCGAGGGTGACGACCTCGGTGCCGGCCTCGTCGGTGGTGACGGGGTTCTTGGTGACCGACATGCGGTAGGCCACGCTGGTGTCGTCCTGGCCGTACTCCCAGGAGCGGTTGTCCTCCAGCGGGAAGAAGTCGTACAGGTTCTGGCCATTGTAGGCGTACTTGCTGCCGCCGCAGGCCACGGCCGCGAGGGGAAGGAGCAGGGAGAAGAGCTGCCCAGGGCGCATGGAGACCTCAACAGGAGGGGA
>JBEIQK010000311.1:0-7098 GCA_040376505.1 Alphaproteobacteria bacterium
CTGGCCCGGCGGGCGCCGCGCTGATCGCGACTGGTGCGGTAGACCAGCAGCGCCGGCCCCTCGACGAAGGTGCCCTTGTCGTCTCGGCCGCGGTGGGCCACGCCGCTGCTGAGCTGGGCCCCCTCGTCGCGGTGGGGCGCCTCGCCGGAGAAGTGGATGAGGCCAGCGATCCCGCTCATCGGCCCACCCGCGACCAGCGGGCCCATTGGGGCCCTACGCCGGTGTGGCGGTCTCCCACGATGCCGAGCTGGTCGGCCAGGGCGCGGCGGCCGGTCTCGCGGGCGTTGTGGTAGGCCTGGGCGAGAGGCGGGTAGGGCACCCCCACCGGGCAGGCCGAGCGGGCGGCGCAGGAGGCGGCGCAGGCGGTGTCGGTGACGTGAAAGTCGATGCAGCGCATGATCTCGAAGGTCCCCGCGGGGAAAGCGCCGCCCACACAGGCGGCGGCGCAGGGGGCCGGGCAGGGCCCGCAGAGGTCTGGAGCCGGCGCCGGGCGGGGCGGCGGTGCCAGCGGGGTGAGCAGGACGGCGCGCAGGCCCATCCACAGGCCGTGGGTGGGGTGGATGAGCAGGCCGAGGCGGCTGGGGGCGCCGAGCCCGGCGGCGCGGGCCAGGGCGCGCAGATCGATCGGCGGCTCGTCATCGACGAAGAACCAGCGGTGGGGCGCATTACCGAGGAGGGGGGCGGCGCCTGCGGCGATCCGTCGCACATAGGCGTTGAGCGGGTGGGCCTCTTCGGTGAGGTGGCGGGGCTCGGCGCGCAGATCGGCGCAGAAGGCCTCCCAGAGCGCGCCGCCGCCGTTGCCGATCACCAGCACGCTCTGGGCCTCGGGGAGCAGCGTCTGTGCCTTTCGCGCGGGCGGGGCCAGGGCGTCCCAGTCGGCGATCGGCAGCAGGCCCAGGTGGTTGAGGCCGGCGGCCTGGAGGTGGTCGCAGAGGGGATCAAGCATAGACATTAAAGCGCCCTTCGCGCAGAAAGCCGATCAAGCAGAGGCCCGCCGCCTGGGCGAGCTCGATGGCGAGGCTGGAGGGGGCGCCGACCCCGGCCAGGGCGGGGATGCCGGCCATCAGGGCCTTGGTGACCAGCTCCTGGCTGAGTCGGCTGCTGACGACCAGGGTGCTGGGCCCCGGGGGCAGGGCGTCGGCCCGCAGCAGGGCGCCGCAGACCTTGTCGACGGCGTTGTGGCGACCGATGTCTTCGCGGCCGAGCACCAGGGCGCCGGCGGCACTCACCAGGGCAGCGGCGTGCAGCCCGCCGGAGTCGGCGAAGTGGGCCTGGGCCTCGGCGAGGCGGGCGGGCAGCGTGTAGACGAGGTCGGGGTCGGGCTGGTAGCGGGCCGGCAAGGGCGGAGCGGCGCGCAGGGCCCGCTCGACGCTGGCGCTGCCGCAGATCCCGCAGGCGCTGGTGGCGAAGAAGGCGCGATCGACCTTTCCGCGGCGGGTGATGGCGAGGCCGGGGGCCAGCACCACATCGACGGTGTTGCCGCGTGGGTCGGCTGGATCGTCGACATGGGCCAGGGCGACGAGGTCGTCGGCGCCGTCGATCACCCCTTCGGAGAGCAGGAAGCCGGCGGCGAGGTCGAGGTCATGGCCCGGCGTGCGCAGGGTGACGGTGAGGGTCTGCCCTTCGAGGCGCAGCTCGAGGGGCTCCTCCACCACCACGGCCTCCTCGCTCTCCACCGGCGCGCTGCCTTTGTGGTGGCGCCAGGCCGGCCGGCGCACCAGCAGGGGACTCACGCGGGGCTCAGGGTGACGATGGCGTTGTAGTCGGGCTCTTCGCTGCGCGGGTCGTAGCGGCGGCTGATCACGCCATTGCACTCGGGCCAGTAGGCCTGCAGCACGCCGGGCTTGATGTTCATCGGCCGCAGGGTGGCGAGCCAGGCGCCGTGCTCGCTTTGGACGCGCACCCGGTCGCCGGCCGAAAGGCCGAGCTTGCGGATGTCCAGCTCGTTGATGAACAGATCATCGCGGCCCTTGCCGCCCTGGAGGTGGTCGATGTCTTTGATGATGATGCTGTTGAACTGTTTGCCGCGCCGGGTGGTGAGGTAGAAGTGGCCCTCGGGCACGGCCACCGCGGGCAGATCCAGGGCGGTGAAGCGGGCCTTGCGATCGGGCATCCCGGCGAAGTCTCCGCCCACGCACAGCTGCGCGCCGCCCCACTGAATCCAGTCGCCGGCCTTCTTGAGGCTGGAGATGCCCTTGTAGACAGGCATCGTGCGGTCGATCTCTTCGCGAATGGCGGTGGCGTCGGCGTAGGAGAGCTGCGGGGTGAGCTGGGGCTGGAGGCGGCGGGCGAAGAGGCAGGGGATCTCGTACTCGGGGCGGCACTCGCCCACCTGGGGGTGGCCGGGGATCTCGGGCGAGAAGCGGATGCGGCGCTCGGTGCTGGTGGAGGTGCCGCCGCCGCGCTGCTCGTAGCGGGTCTGCGCCGGCAGCAGCACGACCAGCTCGCCGGGATCGAGCAGCATGCTCGTGTTGATCACGATGTCCTGGTGCACCCGCACCTTGACGCGGGCAAAGGCCTCTTTCACGTACAGCGGGTCGGGCATGGTGGCGAGGAGGTTGCCGCCCATGTTGTAGAGCAGGTCGAGCTGGCCCTCAAAGGCGGCCTCGACCATCGGGCCGGTGGAGAGCCCCTTCCAGTGGGGCACCGGCAGGCCGCCCCACAGGGCGCTCATCTCGGCGGCCGTCTGTTCATTGACCGGGCGCAGGCCGGGGAAGGTGGTGGGGGAGACCCCGCACTCGCCGCCACCCTGCACGCCGGAGTGGCCGCGAATGGGCATGATGCCGCACTTGTCGCGGCCGATCATGCCGCGGGAGAGGTGCAGGTTCACCACGGCCTCGACGTTCTCCACGCCGAAGCGGTGCTGGGTGAGGCCCATCGAGTAAACGGTCACGCAAGAGCGCGCCCGGGCGTACAGCTCGGCCACCCAGTCGATGTCGCGGCGCTCGACGCCGCTCTGCGCGCAGAGCTCCTCCCAGGACTGGGCCCGCACCTTGTCGGCGGCGGCCTCGAAGTTGACGGTGTGGGCGTCGATGAAGGCCTGATCGAGGGCGCCGCGCTCGATCAGGGCCTTGAGCACGCCGTTCAAGAAGGCGACGTCGCCGCCGGCGTTGATTTGGATGAAGTCATCCATCAGCCGCGTGCCAAAGAGCGCGCTCATGGGCAGGCTGGGCACCCAATAGGACTCCAGGCCCTTCTCCATCGTGGTGTTGATCACCACCACGCGGGTGCCCTGCTTTTTGGCGTGGGCGAGGTACTTCATCGTCACCGGCTGGTTGTTGCTCAGGTTGGTGCCGATGAGCAGCAGCAGGTCGGTGCCGATGAGGTCGGAGAGCTGGCAGGTGGGGGCGCCGATGCCGATCGTACCCTTCAGCGCGGTGACGGTGGCGGCATGGCAGAGCCGGGCGCAGAGGTCGACGTGGTTGGTGCCGAGCAGCCGGGCGGCCTTGGTGAAGGTGTAGTAGGCCTCGTTGGTGATGCCGCGGGAGCTGCCGAAGAAGCCCATCCGCTCGGGCGGGGTGTCGGCCAGGGCGGTGGCGGAGAGGGCCAGGGCCTCATCCCAGCTCACCCGACGAAAGCCGCGATCGCCCTTGCGGTAGACGAAGGGGAAGGGCAGGCGGCCGAGCTGCTGGAGCTGGCGGTTGTCCATGTGGCGCAGGCGCTCGATGTCGAGCAGCTCGCTGGGCTCGAAGGCCGGCATGGTGTTGAGGCGCAGCAGCTTGAGCCGCGTGGTGCACAGGTGGGTGCCCTCGATGACATCGTCGGCCAGCCCGCGGGGGCCGAGCGAGCAGCCGTCGCACACGCCCTTGGTGAGGATGTCGGCGGCGTAGGGCAGCGCGTCGCGGTTCTCCCAGAGGACCTCCATCATCTCCCAGATGTGGTGCGGCTTGTCCTGGCCGAGGCCAAAGGGGACGAGGCCGGCGATGTGGTCGCCGCCGGGGATCGGGGGGAGGTCGTTGTGGGCGGAGCGGGCGAGGGGGCGATCGGACATCAGGGCTCCAGGGCGGCCAGCCTACCAGAGGCGCGGCGCGTCGGCGGCCGGGGTGGGCGCTGGGCATTAGGCTGGCGGCCCCCGGGAGGCTGGCGATGTTGCACGAGATCTGGCGCCGCTACGAAGCGGGCGCGCTGCCCCGAGGCCTGCTGGTGCGGGCCCTCTTCGATCACAGCCCCTGGTGGGGCCCGGCCGACGCCGCCGGCGCGCTGCGCTGGGTGGAGACGGCGGAGGGGCCGGTACTGGAGCTGTCGGCGGCCCACGCAGAGGGGCCGGTGGTGGCGATCCTGGGCGAGCAGGTTCCGGCGCTGCTGGAGCCGTCGCTGGCGGGCGTACGCTTCATCTTGGCGCCGGGGGTCGTGCTGCGCTTTGACCCCGATCAATTTGAGCTGCTGCGCGCCTTCGCCCTGGCCCTGGAGGTCGAGGTGGTGATCGCGGGGGGGAGGCCGGGGGACGTAACGGGAATGTTGAGTCGGCACCCCCGCTACTGGGTGGGCCTCGATGCAGGCGGCACGCAGATCAGCCTCGCGCCGGATGCGCGGGGAAGGCGGCTTGTCGCGATCTGCACGGCCCCCGACGCGCTGGATGCCTTGCTGGAGGCCTGGGGCCCCAGCACCCCCGCGCAGATCGCCGAGCTCGATGGCGACGCCCTCTTTGCCTTGGTTTGCCAGCAAGACATCGAAGGGCTTGTGTTTAATCCGGCGGGCCCCTTGCATCCCCGAGCCTTCTCAAGGGACTTCGCCTTTCGATGTCGACTTTCCGGCGGCGAAGGTAAGGCATCGGGGAGCGAACTGTAATGTTGTCGATAGGGCTAGGTTGTCGTTAGAGGGGGGGTCGCCAATTTGACTCTCCGAAATGGATGACAACATGCCCCGCTCCGCGCGCAACCTTTCCAATGTTCGCCATCACCTGATGAACCGCAGCCCTGCGCGCCGGGCGCTGTTCTTGGATGACGCCGGCTGCCAGCGCTTTCTCGACTCGCTGGCCACGGTGGCGGCGGCCCAGGGGGTGCGGGTGGTGGCCTACACCTTGATGCCCGACCACTACCACCTGCTGGTGATCGGCGATCCCGAGTCGGTGAAGGGGATGCGCTCGGAGGTGGAGGTGGCCTTCTTCGACTTCCTCCACGAAGAAAAGGGGTGGCAGGGCCCGGTCTTCGAGGCGCAGCCCAAGCAGCGGATCATCGTCGACGGGGGCATGTGGCGGCACCTGATGGCCTGGATCCACCTGAACCCGGTGCGCTGGGGGCTTTGCCCCAAGCCGGAGCTGGCGCGCTGGACCAGCTACCCGGCGGCGGCGGGCCTCGGTCCAGTGCCGGAATTCCTCGATCTGCGCGAGCAGCTCGCGGCCTTCGGCGGGCCGGAGATGTTGGTCAACTACACCCAACTGGTGGCCTCGGGGGTGGAGCAGGGGCCGCCGGAGTTCAACCCGGATGACCTTTGGGGCGTGCTCGGGCTGCCGCGGCTGGTGACGGCCCCGGTGATGCCGCCGCTGCCGGCGCCGCCGGTGAGCGGATCGCGGCCGAGCGGGCGGCGCAAAGAGGGGCGCTCGCTCCAGCCGCCGACCTCGGCCTTGACCCAGGCGGCGGTGGTGACGGGGGAGTCGGTGAGCGCCCTGCTCAAGGGCAAGCGGGGTCGGGGCGGCTACCCGGCGCGCTGGGTGGCCTCCTGGTGGCTGGTGGAGACCACGCCGCTCAACCAGAACGGCGTGGCCGAGCTGTTCCGCACCTCGCCGGCGGCGATCAGCCACACCCTCGACCGCGTGCGCACCTCGCCCTCCGATGAGGTGCAGGCCTGGGTGTCGGCGCTGGAGCGTCACCGGCCCTGAGCGATCGCCCAGGCGGTGAGGGTGGCCGTCGCGAGGGGCTCGCCGTGGCCCTGCGCGCGGTCGAGGAGCAGATCGAGCAGGTGCTGTTGCTCGGCGGGCGTGGCCTGGTTGATCAACGCGGGATCGAGCTGCGGCTGGCCTTCGAGGAAGGCCGCGTCGAGGGCCTGAACGAGGGGGCTGGGCGCCGCAAAGGCGGGCGGCTGCTCCCATCGGGCGGGGCGCGGATCGATGGAGAGCGCGTCGGTGGGCGCCTCGTAGACGCGGTGGGCCCGTCCGGAGGGGTGGATCAGGGCCCAGTGGAGCGCGCCCGTTCCCTCCCAACAGGCGGGCGCCTCGGTGAGGACGTCGGCGCCGATCGCGGCAGAGAGGGCGGCGCCGAGCTTCAGGGCGTCGACCGGGGCGAGGTGGGCGGCGGGGTAGAGGTCGAGCGTGGCGGGGAAGGCGCCGGGCGTGGGCTGGAGTTCGACGTAGAGGGCGGCCTTTCGAGGGTTGGGATCGTCCAGGGCGGCGATCTCCGCCGGATCCAGGGCGAAGATGCGGGCCAGCAGCGGTCGCAGGGCCTCCAGTTGGGTGGAGGCGCCGAGGGCGAAGCTGTGAGACATCCGGCGCCGGGCAGGCTCAGCGGGGGCGGCCGAGGTGCAGCAGGGCCATCTCCACGGCCACGCGCACCTCATCGCTCATCGGGGCCCAACGCTTGCGGGCCTCTTGCAGGGCGCCGGCGAGGCCCTTGATCTCCAGCGCGGCGGCGGCGTCGATGGCGCGGGGCTCCTGGCGGCCCACCCGGGTGAGGAGGGAGGCCTCGAACCAGGCGCGATCGTGGCCTTCGAGCAGGCGCAGGGGTGTGAGGTCGATGGAGTCGTCGCCGCCCTTGCGCAAGGCGGTGAGGGCGAGGCTGCGCAGGGTTGGGTCGCCGGGGACATAGGCGGGGAGCACGCTCTCGTGTGTCTCACCGGCGAGGAGGCGGGTGAACCAGCCGCGGGCGCGGGTGGCGGCGGGGTGCCAGATGGCCTTGATGCTGGTGAGCACGCGCAGGTGCAGGGCCGAGAGGGGGCCGAAGTCGTCGGCGCCGGTGGTGGGCGGGGTGCCGGTGCGAGCGAGGAGGGAGTCCCAGGCGGTGGTGCGGATGAAGAAGTCGTCGATCAGCAGGGCGTCGAGGAGGGCGGCGGTGGCGGCCTTGTCGGGCTGCTGGGCGAGGGTGTCGACGGCGAGGAGCGGCTCGACGGGGCTGGCGGTCTGCAGGTTCTGGGCGAGGGCGGCGCTGGCTTCGGCGGAGGGTGCGA
>JBEIQK010000560.1:0-4441 GCA_040376505.1 Alphaproteobacteria bacterium
CCACGGTGCTGCCGAAGGTGGGGTAGCCGTCGAGGTCGGGGAGGCCGCTGGCAAGGCGCCGATCGTCGCTCGGCCAGGGGCTGTCGAAGAAGGACTCCGACAGGCTGGGATCGACGCGGGCGAGTACGCCCTCGTCGTCGCTGGCGGCCTTGTCGGCGCCGGCGCAGGCGAGGAGGGACAAGAGGGAGAGGCAGGGCAGGGGTCGCATGACCCCCCTGTAGCGAGGGCCGGGCTCAGCGGCCGGTGGCGTAGGGGCCGCCGGGCTCGGGGGTGAAGGCGCCGTCGGCAAAGCGGAGGCGGCGCAGGCCGTGGATTCCGCGGGCGTCGACCTCGTAGATGTTGAGGTGGGCGGTGCGATCGCGCACGGGGTCGGGGGCGTAGCCCGAGGCGCCCGGGTCGTAGATCGGCACCTGCCGGCCCTCGCCGCAGTCGAGGAGGGTGGTGAAGCCGTGGTGCTCGTGGCCGTGCAGGATGGCGCCGATGCGCGGCTCGCTCGTGATCCAGGCCTCGACGGCCCGGGCGTTGCTGAGGCTGCGGGTCCAGGGGCCGTAGGGGCCGCCGCGCCGGTCGCGCAGGGGGTAGTGCAGGGCGAGGAAGACGAAGCCCGGCCCGGCCTCGCGCAGCAGCGCGCTGGCGGCGACAAGCTGGCTCGGCTCGGTGAAGCCGCTCGACAGGGGGTGGGCCCGGCAGGTCTCCACGCTCAGCACATGAACGCCGTCAAAGCTGCGCAGGTGCGGGCTTTGGGCGCCCATCCAGGGGTGAAAGACCTCGCGCATCCGGGCGGCCGGGGCGGCCTCGCGCACGTAGGTGTCGTGGTTGCCGGCCAGCAGCACGGTGGGGAAGCGGGCCAGCAGTGGATCGAGGAGCTGGCGGCTGGCCGAGAACTCGGCGTCGAGGCCTTGGGCCGTAAGGTCGCCGGTGATCACGACGGCGTCGGGCGCCTCGTCGAGGGTGGTGGCGATGGCAGCGGCGGCGACCTCACCCGAGAAGTGGCTCTTGCGGCCGAGCAGGTAGAGGTTGGTGCTGCCGATCAGGCGCTTGCCCCACAGCTCGGTGAGGCGAGGGGGGCACTGGACATGCAGGTCGGTGAGGTGGACGATCTTCACGGGCTCCCCGGGGGCATGGGCGGCATCCTTGGCGGATGGGAGGGGCACCCGCATAACTGGACAGGATAGGGCAGCGGCCCGATGGAGCCCGCCATGAGCGCTGATCCCCGCCGCCTCTTTCAAGAAGCCGCACAGCTCCGGTCTCCGCTTGAGCTGATGCCGCGGCAGGGCGGCCTCGTACGCGGGGTGCTCGTGCGGGTCGAGAAGAGCGGCCTCGTGGTGACGGTGCCGGCACGCCGCCTCACCGGCGGCGAGGATCTGCGCTGCTGGGTGAGCGTCAACGCCATGGCCTACACCTTCGAGGCCAGCGTGATCCGCGCCGGCGTGCCGGTGCCCGACCGCAGCCAGGACGGCGTTTTGCTTGGCTTTATCGATCGTTTCGTGGAGGCCGGGCCCTCGGCCAGCGGCGGCGGCGGGCGCCTCGTCGAGCTGGTGCCGCCGTCGGGCCAGCCGGTCAGCCTGCTGGTAGAGCCGGCCCGCCTGCTGCACCTCGCCGTCGACGGCGCCAGCTTCTCCTTGCCGGCGGGGGCCAAGCTGGTCTGGGTGGAGCAGGGCCGGGTGACGCTGCGGCTCGGCGTGCCGGGGCGGGAGCCGGTGATGGTGTCGGGGCGCGTGCGCACCCTGGCGAGCACCGATCAGCAGCTCCTCTACGATCTACAGTTCGAGGGGGTCGAAGACCCGGTTGCCCACCGCTTTGTGGTGGACGCCCTGGCCAGCACGCTGTGAGCCCTAGAGGGTGCCGACCTCGTCGAGGCTGGCGCGGCCGAGCACCCGCTTGGTGTCGCCGTCGATCAGCACCATCTCTTCGAAGGAGCAGGCGTGGTCGCCCACCACGAGGCGCGGCTGAATGGCGTAGAGGCCGGCCATGCGCCGGTAATTGAACCACTCGATCTGGTTGCGGCGCATCAGGATGGCGGCCTTGGACAGGCGGGGCCAGGCCTGGGCCAGCAGGCCTTCGGGCGGCAGGCAGCGGTGGCCGACCGTCGTGGCCTCGCCCAGCGAGTAGTTGTGGTTGTTGGCCCAGGCCTGGGCGAAGACGAAGACCTCACCCGTACACTTCCAGCGGCTGGCGAAGCCGACGGCGCCGCGCAGCAAGGCCCGGGACTCCCGCAGCACATCGGGCTCGTCGCCGCCGCCGAAGACCAGGGCGTGGCCGAAGTCGCCGAAGGCCGAGGCGTTGGCCGGGGCGAGGTCGATCTCGACGACGGTGCCGACCCGCAGCGCCTTGGCGCGGCCCAGGGCCAGGGGCTCGACCTTCGGTGCGTTGAAGCGCACTTCAGGGCGGTGGAACCAGCGGTCGAAGCCATGCTGCGGCGCGGCGGCGACCGCCAGATCGGCGATCTCGGCCTCGCTCATGCCCTCGCGAAGCTGGCCGACCACATGGCGCGCGAGGGCGATGGTCGCCGACTGGGCCCGATCGAAGGCGCTCACCACCTCCGGGTCGAGGCTCGGTGTGGTGGAGGGGGCTTCTTCGGACACGGGGCACCCGCAGGCAGAGGGTTCGGGAAAAAACGCCGGGTCAGGTGGTATCCCCTTTCGGCCGGGGCTGCTCTGGGCCAAGGGGGATGGGCGGCTGGAGGCTGGCCGCGGTGAAGGTGCCGGTGAAGGTGGCGCTGTTGGCCTCAATCGCCTCGTCTTCCTCGGGGATGGAGGACGGAGCGCGCAGATCGGGGGACTCGGTGATCAACGAGGGCACGAAGACATCGACGTCGTAGGTCGTGGTGGGGGGCGCGTCGGTGCGCACCGCCGAGACCCGATCTTCGATCGGCGGCGCGGTGCCGCGGCGGCCGACGCGCATGGCGCCGAGCTCGGGGGGAACCGGGCGCAGGGGCGGGGTCAGCTCCTCGGTGGGCGAGGCGGGCGGCGGGCCGGGCGGGCGACGCAGGGCGGCGACCAGACCGGGCAGGCGGCTCAACAGCCAGAGGGTCCACAGGCCGTAGGCCACCTGGGTGAGGCTGCGGGGCACCACCAGGGCCCCCGCGCTGGGCAGGGGCCCAGCGGTGCGATCGACGTACCAGGAGAGGGCGCCGGCGCCGGGGCCGGTGTCGTGCTCCAGATCGAGGCCGAAGACGAGGCCGGCCAGGGCGGCGGCGGCGAGGAGCAGCGCGCCTCCAGCGAGGGCCCAAAGGTCGATGCGCCAGGGCAGCCGGCCGCGGTGCCGGGCTCCCAGCGCCAAGGCCATCGCCGCCGGCGGCAGCAGGCACAGCGGCTGCGGCAGCTCGACGAGGCCGAGGCAGAGCAGCACGAAGGCTGCCGCGCCCATCGGCAGGCGGCGGGTGGGCTCCAAGGCGGTGTTGATCCGCGCCAGCAGCAGCCCGATCAGGCCCAGCAGCACAGCGCTGTAGCCGCCCCAGATGCGCGGACCCCAGTCGGGGCCAAAGGTGAAGAGGGCCACCTCGCGGTTGGGCAGCGTCAGCCGGGTGTGCACGTTCACCGCCGGGGCGCCGATCTCCGGGGTGGGCACCCTGCGCAGCAGGCTGAAGCCCGCCTCGGGCTGGCTCCAGACCAGGGTGAAGCGCTGCAGGCCGGGGCGGATCGGCAGGTGCAGTCGCCCCTCGTCGACCTGAGCCGGCAAGGCGGCGCCGTCCACGGTCACGGTGCGCAAGGTGGCGCCGGGCGGGAGGGTGATCGGCGTCCGGCCCCCCTGGCTGGCCATCACCTCGATCTCCAGCGTGCCCTGGTCGCCTTCGCCGCTGAGGTGCACGGCGCGCACGGTGGCGGCGGCGCCCTCGGCGGGGGTGGGCCGGCTGACGGTGACGGTGAGCGACTCGCCGGGGAGCGGGCGAAAGAGCGGCTCCCAGCGCCCCTCCTCGATGTGGCGCACCGGTGGCAGCGCGCTGTTGGGGTCGAGGGCGCAGCGGAAGATCGGGCTGCAGCGCAGCTCCCAGATCTCGGTCCAGGGGCACATCGGTCGGCGCGACAAGGCGGATGGCCTCGGCGGTGGCCAGGGTGGAGGACCAGCTCACCTCGGGGCTGGCGGCCGACAGGGCGATCTGCGCGGCCCCGTCTTTCACGTCGACGGCGGCGTCGGTGACCGACTCGCCGGGCAGCAGGGGGACGCGGGCGTTGACCGGCGCCACGCCGGCGCCGCTGCGACGCACCACCGTGGTGACCCGCCAGGGCAGGCCCAGATCGAGGGTGCGGTGCACCTCCAGCCAGGGGGCCAGGGCGCTGCCGGCCCCGGGCGCGCCGGACTTTTCGGCGCCGGCGGTGCGGAGGAGCTGCAAGGCGCTGTCGGAGCGGCCGTCGGGGCGCAGGCCGATCACGGTCCAGCCCTCGCCGGTCACCTGCACGCGCTGGGGCGCCTCTACCCACTGCAGGGTCAGGGCCTCCAC
>JBEIQK010000495.1:0-4974 GCA_040376505.1 Alphaproteobacteria bacterium
CACGAAGATGGAGGGGCTCACCACCAAGAACGTCTTCTTGTCGATCCCCTTCTTCATCGCCAGCGGCGCCATCATGACGAAGGGCGGCATCGCCAAGCGCCTGACCGATCTGGCCCAGGCCGCGGTGGGCTGGCTGCCGGGCGGCCTCGCCGTGGCCGCGGTGGTCGCCTGCATCGTCTTCGCCGCCATCAGCGGCTCGTCGCCGGTCACCCTGGTGGCTGTGGGCAGCGTGATGTTCCCGGCCCTGGTGAAGGCCGGCTACCCCAACCGCTTCTCGATCGGCCTCATCACCAGCGCCGGCAGCCTCGGCTGCATGATCCCGCCGGCCATCTCGATGCTGATCTACGCGATCAGCGTGCAGGGCTCGGCCGCCGTCGATCCCTCCGACCTCTTCTTCGCCGGCCTCGTTCCGGCCCTCTTCATCGCCGGCCTGCTCGCCCTCTACAGCGTCTGGACCGGCCTCAAGGTGCCGGGCTCGCGCCAGCCCTTCAGCGGGCCGGCCCTGTGGACCGCGCTCAAGGGGGCCGCCTGGGCGCTCACGCTTCCGGCCATCGTGCTCGGCGGCATCTACGGCGGCGTCTTCACCCCCACCGAGGCCGGCGCCGTCGCCTTCGCCGCCAGCGTGCTGATCGCCTGCGGCATCCACCGCGACGTGCCCTGGAGCAAGGTCCCCTCCATCCTCACCGAGGCCGCCACGCTGATCGGCAGCCTCATCCTCATCGTGGTGCTGGCCTTCGGCCTCAACGACTTCCTGGCCGAGATCGACGCCCCGGGCGTGATCAAGGGCTGGGTGGAGACCGCCGATCTGAACGCCTGGCAGTTCATGCTGCTGGTGAACGTCATCCTGATCGTGCTGGGCGCCCTGATGGACAGCATCTCGGCCACCCTGGTCTTCGCCCCCATCCTGGCCCCGGTGGCGATCAACTACTACGGCATCGATCCCATCCACTTTGGCGTGGTCTTCGTGGTGAACATGGAGATCGGCTACCTGGCGCCGCCGGTGGCCACCAACCTCTTCGTGGCGGCGGCGATCTTCCGGCAGCCCTTTGTGGAGGTGGCCAAGGCGGTGATGCCGACCCTGGGCATCATCTGCGCGGCCTTGTTGTTGATCATCTACATTCCCACGATCTCCAAGGGGCCGCTGAACCTGCGCGAAGGGCGCCCGATGGTCGAAGCCTTCCCCTGGGATGGCGCGCCGGTCGAGGTTCCCGAGGGGGTGGCCCCGGAGGGCGCGCCAGCGGCGGAGGGGGAGGGCAAGGTGTTGACCTTGCAGGAGATGATGGAGAAGGCGCGCCAGCAGCGCGAGGCGGAGGATGCGGCGGCCCAGCCGCCGGCGGAGGCGACACCTCCGGCAGAAGGGGCTGCGCCGGTAGAGGGGGCACCGCCGCCTTCGCCTTGAGGGGCGGTGTGCGCCGGGGCTTTACCGTGTCAAAGGTCGCCCAGGGGGTCGAGACGACCTGGGTGACCGCTCTACCGGGTGTGGCTGCATCCATCTTGCTGTGCGCACACCCCACGGGTGCGTTCAAAGGGGTGGCAATGTCTCTGGCGAAGTGACGGAACTGGCAGTCCACCGTCTTGTAAAGGGCACAGCACGGTTCCATTGGTGGACTGTTTACGAAAGTCCCTACCGGAAATCACCCCTCGGTCCCCCAGATCGCCGCCCACTGCGCTTCGAGGCGGAGCTCATGCACCCAGCGTTGGATGTAGGCCTGATCGAGCACGGCGCGCTGTGCCTCGATGATGCCTCGAACATCGCGGAGCTGACGATCCGAATTCGAGGCCCGCGCCCACACGAGCTTGCTGAGGATACAATCCTCTGGCGTTGCCATCCAAATGGAGAGATCAAACAGTTGGGCGCGGACGCGACGGCTCAGCTTTTCTGCGGAAGTATGTGCTGGCGACCGAGCCTGTGATCATGGATTCAATGCCCGCGCCTTCGAGCGCCTCGGTGAGGCAGGCGAGGAAATCGCGCAGGCTCACCGCTGGGGCCAGACCGCGTCGGCCAGCGCCGCACCCAGGCGCCGCTGGCGCTCACGGTGGATAATTTCGCGCTCGTCCAACTCGGGAAACTGCCGGCGGAGCCCGGCCCGGGTGATTTCCCGGGCCTCTTCGGACATCTGCTCCAGGAGGGCCACACGTCGGTCGCCGCTCATCCGGCGGTAAATCGCCATTTGTACCGCGTGGGCCTCGGGGGTCGTGTCGTCGCTCATGGGGGCTCCTAACCAGCCGGCGCTCCAAGTCCAAGCGCCGCTGGGCTCCCAGCCGGTGCCAGGTATCTTGACGACAGGTCTGGTGCCAGGTATACCGCTCTAACTCCACCCTGGCGCCCCCATGCCCCGTCCCCCTCGCCTCGACCCACCCGGCGGTTGGCACCACGTCTTCAACCGCCGGCCTCCGGGCCGACGCCTCGTCCGCTCCCCCCTCGATCGTGCCGACTTCCTGGCACTTCTGGCCCCGCTCGACGCCCGCTTCGGCGTCGAGGTCCACGCCTACGCCGTGATGGACACCCACTTCCACCTGCTGCTGCGCTCCCGCGCCGGCGGGCTCGCCGCCGCCATGCGCGACCTCCAGCACCGGTGGTCCCTCGCGCTCAGCGCCCGCTACGGCGAGGTCGGCCCCGCCTTCCAGGCCCGCTACGGCAGCCGCCTCATCGAGGACGAGGACTACCTCGCCGTCGTCCTCGCCTACATCCACCTGAACCCCGTCGTGGCCGGCCTCGCGCCCTCCCTCTCCGAGGCCGAGCAGACGAGCCACCCCGCCTACCTTGGCCACGCGCCGCCGCCCTGGCTGCACACCGCCGCCCTCATCGAGCACTTCGGCGGGATCGACGTTCTGCACGAGGAGGTCCTCTCACGGGCCCGCCTCCCCGCCGACATCTTCAACCAGGCCCTGGCGCCCATTCACCGCACCCAGGGCCCCCACACGCCGCCGGTGCGCCGGAGCCCCGAAGAGGCGCCCATGCCCGACGTGGCCGGGATCATGGGCCAGTTGGAGGCCACCCTCGGCCGCGACCTGAGGTCCCTGGGGCCGCCGCGGGCTGGGGCCGGCCCCAACGTGGCGCTGCACCTCGCGGTCTGGGTGCTGTCCAACCAGACGCCGCTCAGCCACGGCGAGATCGCCGACGTGCTCGGTCTCCACACCCGGCAGGTGAGCTGGATGGTCCAGGCCCAGCAGCGGGGGCTCAATCCGGAGGTGGCCCGACTGGCGCGGCGCTTTGCGACGGAGGGGGTCTGACCGGGATACCTGGCACCAGAGCGGTGGTCAGGATACCTGGCACCTTTGTCGAGCCTGCGCGAAGGGCGCCCGATGGTCGAAGCCTTCCCCTGGGATGGCGCGCCGGTCGAGGTTCCCGAGGCGGTGGCCCCGGAGGGCGCGCCAGCAGCGCGAGGCGGAGGATGCGGCCGCCCAGCCGCCGGCCGAGGCGACACCTCCGGCGGAAGGGGCTGCGCCGGCAGAGGGGGCACCGCCGCTTTCGCCTTGAGGGGGCCAGGCGGGCTCACCGAGGGAGGCTGGCGCCGACGCCTGCTCCCAGTGCAGGCGCCAACTCTGTGCCGACCTCAGTCCGCGCCCCCCATCTTGCGCAGCCGCCAGACCGTCATCCAAAAGAAGGGCACCACCACAAAGCCCGCCAGGGTCATCAAGGTGAGGCCGATCACGATCATCTCTCCCAGGGACTTCACCCCCTGGTTGGCCGCCGCCAGCAAGGCCACGAAGGAGAGCACATTGTTGGTGGTGCTGATCCCCGCCGCAAAGCCCGTCGTGCGCATCGCCCGCCAGACCCCACCCGGCCCCTCCGTCTCGATGCGGTGAAGCAGGTGAACGATCACGTCCATGCCGATGCCCAGCAAGATCGGGATGCCCACGAAGTTGACGATCGAGACCTTGATGCCAAAGAGCACCATGCCCGCCCCCGCCCAGCAGGCCCCCGCACCCAAAGCGGCCATCGCCACCACCGTGCGAGAGACATTGCGCAGGTCGAGCCAGGTGAGCGCCGCCACCAGCAGGATGGCCAGCCCCGCCACCACCGGCGCGTCTTCGTTCATCAGCCGGTAGAGCACGTTGGAGGCGAGGTACTCATTGGCCGCCTCGCGCCCCGGGCACCAGCGCTCAATCGCCAGGGCGAGGTCGTGGTCTGCCCGCAGATCCCACATGTTGCCCTGGGGCATCAGCAGCAAACGGTGGTGCCCTTCGGAGGCCCCCAGCACATGCTGCAGCTCGCGCGGCAGGTCGGCCGTCGCCATCAGGGTCGGCTCGTGGGCGGCGAAGTGGGCGAGGTTCTGCTGCAGCGAGGCCGGCAGGAACTTCACGTTCTCGCTGCGTGAGAGCGTGGAGATCTCCTTCAAGATCGCCACCCGGTCGGCCTGATCGATGGGCAGCAGCGAGTGAATCGACAGCACCCGCTTGATCTCCGGCAGCGCGCCCGTGGCCACCGCCTCGCTCAGTCGCGTGTGGTCTGCCGCGAGGCTCTCGGCGTCGGGGTAGCTCACCACCACCGGCGAGAAGCTGTCAATCGCCAGGGCCCGCGCCTCTTCGCTCAGGTCCTCATAGGCCATGCCCTGGCTGCGCAGCTCGCTGAGATCATACTCAAAGCCCATCTTCGGCAGGGTGAAGCCCGCGGCCACCGTCAGCAGGGCGAGGCCGAGCAGGCCCGGCGGGCCCAGTCGGTAGCTCGGGATCGGCCCAGGCGCGGCCTCGGCCTTGCCCGGAGGCGTGGCGCCGCCCTTGCCGTCGGCGAAGCGCAGGAGCAGGGGCAGCACCACCACCGCCGCCAGAAAACAGAGCATCACGCCGGCCGAGAGGATGATGCCCAACTGGCGAAAGCCCTGAAAGCTGGCCACGAGGAGGGCCACAAAGCCCGCCGCCGTGGTGATCGCCGCCGTGAAGCAGGGCGGGGCCGTCTCCTGCCAGGCCCGCGCGATGGCCAGCCGCGTGTCGCCCGTCTGTCGCCGCTCTTCGCGGTAGCGCGAGTAGAGG
>JBEIQK010000148.1:0-10721 GCA_040376505.1 Alphaproteobacteria bacterium
ACCTCCCGCTGCTTGAAGACCTCCTGGCGCGGCAGGCTGCTGCGGGCGGAGGTCATGGCCACATGGGCCTCGTGGCTGTACGAACCGTATCCCATGGTGTACTCCCAGGGGGGGGATGAGCCTACCGACCCCAGCCCGGCAAGGGCAGGTGCAGGTAGGCGGAGGGTCCAAAGGCCGCGCGGGCGGCCTGCTTCTGGACATCGAGGAAGGTGCGGGCCGCGCCGGGGGGCCGGCGCCAGAGCGCCTGCAGGGCGGCGGGCGCATCGGGAGAGAGGGCGTCGAGGATGCGCCCCAGGCCTGTCAGATCGTCGCCGGGCGCCCCGTCCAGGCGAGCCTGCGACCAGGAGATCAGGCTGGCCCCATGGTCGCGCGCCTGAACGATCACATGCCCTGGCTCGACCGCCCCGTGAACAATCCCGCTGCGGTGGGCGAAGTCGAGGAGCTCGGCCACCCGGTTGCCGATCCAGACGGCGTGGCGCGGGTCGAGGCCGCCGGGGTGCGCGAGGCGCACATGGTCGAGGCTGTGCGAAAAGCCGCTGCTGTAGCGGGTCACCAGCGCGAGCTGCCCTTCGCAACGCCCCACCGCCTCGATCTGCGGCGCCCGGCGGGCCAGGAGCTCGGCCCCCTGGGCCTCACTGCGGGCGAGGGCCCGAAGCGCCGCCTCGGCCCGGCGGGCGGCGGCCTCGTCGGCGTGAAGCTTCAGGATCACGAGAGCGGCTGGGCTGCGAACCCGCTCGGCGAAGAGCACGGTGGCGCGCGGCCCCTCGGCGAGGCGGGCGCGAACGAGGTAGCGCTCGGCCTCCACCGCCACCACCGTGCCCCCCACCGGCCGCGACGCCAGGGCCCGCAGGGCGGCGCGGTGATCGGCCGCCTGCACCCGCCGGCCGCCATTGGCTACCGCGGCGCCGCACCAGCGACAGGTGGTGGTGAGCCAACGGGCGTGGCGGGGGAGGGGACCTCCGCAGGCAGGGCAGGCGACGGTGTTCACCAGGGGCTCCAAGCTTGCTTGGTGTATATCTGACACTTAGCCTCAGTCAAGCGAGGCCCACCCCCTTATTTCCACTGGGCGTGACCAACTCCTGACGGGCGCGCCCTCAACGCTGGGGCAATTGGACCCCACTCCCGCGCCGCCGCCCGGATAGGCAGCCCCATCCTTGGAGCCCCCATGATCCTCCGACCCGCCGTGCTCGCCCTCTCCGCCGCGCTCTTCGCCACGGAGGCCCACGCCGGCGGCGCCACCCTCGAGCCGATGAACCGCCTGCACGTCGGCGCCTCGCTGGCCGACAGCAACACCTCGGTGGGCGTCACCGCCGGGCTCGACTCCCGCCTGTCGCGCTTCATCTTTGTCGACGCCGGCGTCTTTCTCAGCCCCGGCGAGCTGCCCGAGGCCCGCGCCTTCTCCCGCACCGATCCCGAGCCCAGCATCGATCTGCGGCACGGCGTCTACGTGGCCCCTGGCCTGCGCGTGCCCCACCGCTACGGTGAGGGCATCAACTGGGATCTCACGGCCCGCGGCGGCTTCTCGGCGGTCTGGAGCGAAGACCGCGGCATGGAGGTGATGCCCGGCGGCAGCACCCTCGTGGCCGATCCGGCGCTGCTCGCCGGCGCCGATGGCCTGCTGCGCTACGAGCGCCTGGGCCTGCGCCTCACCCAGAAGTTCCTCTTCTACAAGCCCTACGCCAGCGTCGGCCTCGACGAGGTGGTGGTGCGCCGGCCGCTGACGACGATTGAAGCGGTGGTGCAGTGGTAGTCCGGGGGTAATCCACGGGTAGACTGCGGGGCCCGGAGGCCCCATGCGACGCACCCTGCTCCCAGCCCTGCTCCTCCTCGCCTGCAAAGACCCGTCCCCCGGCGCCGACAAGGGGGTCGACGCGGTCTTTGGCGGCGCGGAGCTGACGCTGGCGCCCTTCTCGCTGCGCTTTGGCAGCGGCGCGCTCCCCGCGGGCGGGCTGCAGGTGGGCCGGGTGGCCGACTACGACCCCGACCTCAACCACGACCCCTACAACCTGCTCGTGCCCGAGCTTCAGGCCGAGGCCCCCGCCATCACCTGGGCCGCCGCCACCAAGGCCGCCTGGCAGGGCGCGGCGCTGCGCCTCTCCTTTGACGACGGCACCACCGGCCTCCTCGAAGACCGGGGCGACGGAGAGGGCGTGGCCCTGCGCCTCACCCTCGACGAGGGGCCGGCCCCCTACCTCTCGCTCTCCTTTGCGGCCCCCGCCGACGAGGGCCTCTACGGCATGGGCGAGCAGTTCGGCGCCGTCGAGCAGCGCGGGAACATTCGCCCGATGCAGATCGAGGCCGACTTTGAGCTGGAGAGCTCCTACAACGAGGCCCACGTCCCCGTGCCCTTTCTCGTCTCCTCGGGGGGCTGGGGCGTGGGGGTGGAGAGCGACTGGCCGATGGCCTGGGACCTCGGCGTGGGCGACCCCGAGCGGGTGACCGTGATCGTCGCCACCGAGGCGCCCCTCTCCTTTCGCCTGATGAGCGGCGACGACGAGCGCGCCGATCCTGCCGCCATCATCGCCCAATGGAGCCGCGCCACAGGCCTGCCCCGCACGCCGCCCACCTGGGCCGGCGCCCCCTTTCTCTGGCGCAACGTCAACGTCGACGACGCCGAGATCCTCGCCGACGCCGCGGCCCTGCGGGAGAACGACCTCGCCTTTGGCGTGATGTGGATCGACAACCCCTGGCAGACCACCTACAACTCGATGCAGCCCGATCCGGCACAATTCTCCGACTGGGCCGGCATGGTCGAGGCCCTGCACGCCAACGGCCTGCGCTGGATGGCCTGGAGCACCCCCTACCTCTCCTCTGAGGACCCGGAGCACGCCGACTACGCGGCCGACGGGCTCTTCGCCGACCTCGCCTTTCAGTTCGCCGACTTCGGCGACCTCATCGATCTGACCCACCCCGAGGGCATGGCCCGCTGGCAGGGCCGCGTGGAGGCCGCCGCCGCCATCGGCCTGGAGGGCTGGAAGCTCGACTATGGCGAGGACATCGTGCTCGGCCGCGGGGCCGGCCGCCTGCGGGCCGACTTCGCCGACGGCAGCGACGAGCGCACGATGCACCACCGCTTCGCCGCCTTCTACCACGAGGCCTACGCCGGCCCCTACGACGCCGTCGGCGCCGACCGCTTCCTGCTCGGGCGGGCCGGGGCCTGGGGCACGGCGGCGCTGACCGACTGCATCTGGCCGGGCGACCTCGACTCCGACCTGCGGCGGCACCGCGAAGACGGGCATGTGGGCGGCCTGCCCGCCGCCATCCGCGCCGGCACCTCGCTGGCGGTGAGCGGATTCCCCTGCTTCGCCAGCGACACCGGCGGCTACCGCCACAGCCGCCCCAATGAAGAGACGATGATCCGCTGGACCGAGTACAGCGCCCTGCTGCCGGTGATGCAGGTGGGCGGCGGCACCGAGCACCACTACTGGCTCAATTCCGGCGACTGGACCGACGCCGTGCTCGCCGCGGGCCAACGCTACACGCAGCTTCATACACGGCTCTTTCCTTATTTTCGGGCCCTGCAGCTCCGGGCCAGCGCCACCGGCTGGCCCTTCATCCTGCCGCCCGAGCTCAAGGGCGGGCCGCGCAGCGACCGCGACTTCTTCGTCGGCGACGCGCTCTTTGTCGCCCCGGTGGAGGAGACCGGCGTCACCACCGCCGCCATCGAGCTGCCGCCCGGCACCTGGGTTCACTGGTGGAGCGGCGAGGCCTACAGCGGCGCCGTGGAGGTGCCCGCCCCCCTGGGCGAGGGGCCCCTCTTCATCGGCGAGGGCGGCATCGTGCCCCTCTTGGACGAGGACATCCGCACGCTCTCGCCGTCAAGCGCCGGGGTCCGCTCCTGGGCCGACGACCCGGGCGGGCTCCTGGTGCGCTTCGTCCCCGGCGACGGCGCGCTTGCGGTCCCCGACGGCCCTGATATACTTGGAGCACCAAACGAGATCACGATCGGCGAGGCTGGGATCTACAGCGCGATCGCGGTGGAGATCTGGGCTCCCGAATCGTCACAAATCTACGTTGATGGCGTCGCCGTCGATACTTCCGCCGAGGGCCCCTGGAAAAAGGCCCGCACCGGACCGGGGAGCGTGACGTGGCGGTGAGCCTTTTGCATTGACGGCTCCGCACTCCGAGATAGTGTGCCGCCGCCGCGCACGGGAGCCTGTCGAGTTCGCCAGACCCCCCTGCCCTTGCCGTCAACACCGGCACGTTGAGCCGGGTCAGGCGTCGAGAGCCGTTCCCTCTTCAGTCACTTCCGCGCGCCAGAGACAGGCGTCTCCTGTCTCAGGCGGGGTGCAAATCCCCGCATGGAAAAATCCAATGATCGTCGGCCTCCTCATCGCTGCCCTCACCGGTTGTGCCCCCGTCCCCGCCAAGATCCAGCTCGAAGGTGACACCAACCTCACCTCCTACGAGGCCAAGGACGTGGCCCTCCCCACCGCCAAGGTCCTCGACGCCAAGGGCAAGGCCATCGAGCCCGCCCCCAAGGTTGTCTGGAGCGTCACCCCCGACACCGTCGCCGCCCTCTCGGCCGACGGCAAGAACGTGACCCTCAAGGCCGATGGTGAGGCCACCGTCACCGCCACCGTCGACAAGATCAAGACCGACTACAAGATCAAGGTCGCCCTGCCCGACGAGGTCGCCGTGGTCGGCGCCACCGACGCGCAGAACGTGCCGGTCGGCACCACCGTCGCCCTGACCGCTGAGGTCAAGGACAACGGCGCCGCCATCGCCGAGCTCGCCGCCAAGGTCGAGTGGAAGAGCAGCGACGAGACCCTCGCCACCGTGGCCGGCGGCTCCTTCACCGCCGTCAAGGAAGGCGAAGTGACCGTCAGCGCCAAGTACGGCGAGCTGTCCAAGGACATCAAGCTGGTGGTCGTGGCCGCCGGCGCCGTGGCCGCGGACGCCGCTGGCGCTCCCCCCGCCGCCCCCGCCAAGTAGTCTCGCCGCGCAGCCCTCGGGCTGCGCAGGTAGACCCGACACCGCCGCCCGGTCAAC
Organism: Alphaproteobacteria bacterium; assembly: GCA_040376505.1. Classification (GTDB taxonomy): domain Bacteria; phylum Myxococcota_A; class UBA796; order UBA796; family UBA2385; genus JBEIQK01. The sequence goes on from JBEIQK010000148.1 coordinate 4,993, forward strand.
CCCGGGCGGCGGTGCTCGTTTGGGGCCCGCCGCCCCGGGCGGCTAGCGCCCGAAGACGTAGACCGCGTTGCCGACGATGAACTGATCGCCCGAGACCAGCTCGATGGGCGCGCCATCTTCGGGGGCGGTCTGGTAGCTGCCGTCGGCCTGGCGCACGAAGAAGGGCAAGAAGCTGCCGTCGGGGCGCAGGTAGCTGCCGAGGTAGTCGCTCAGCCGGGCCCGGCTGCCGTCGTAGGTGACGGTGGCCGTCATGCCGTGCAGCTCCACCACCCGCGGGTGCCGCAGGGGCAGGCCGACGGTGAAGAGGGCGCGCACCATGCGATCGGCGAGGTCGAGCTTGAGCAGGCGGGCCCGGGGGTCCGGCAGCTCCGCCGACGCGACGGTGAGGTGGACCGAGAAGTCCTCCTCGCCGGTGGCGTCGCGGCGCACGATCTCTACGCTGATGTCGTCGAGCTGCTGGCTCTCCTCCACGGGGCTGGCGCCCTGGAAGAGGCGGACCTCGCTGGTGGAGAGGCGCTTGACGCTGGCCTTACGACCGCGCACGCTGAGCTGCAGGTAGCGGGTGGCGACAAAGACCTGCTGGGCCTCCGCGCGGTTCTCGGGCACGATGAAGGCGGCCCCGCGGTAATTTCCGACGACGCCATCGCCCGAGACCATCCAGCCCAGCAGGGTCAGGCGCGCCGGGCGCGACAGCTCGCGCTGCCAGTCCGACTCGTCGATGATCAGCACCGGATCAGTGATCGCGGCGGGGCTGGCCTTGCCCGGGGGCGGCGGCAGCACCGGCGGCGGGGGCGGCGGTGCCGGGGCCTCCACCGCCGAGACGGCCTCGACCCGCGCAGGCGGCCGGGCTCCCGTGGGGGGCTGGAAGGCCGGGCCCCCGCGACGTGCCCCCTCCATCACCGGCGGCGGCGGCGCCATCGGGATGTCGGTGGGATCGCTGTAGGCGTCGCTGGTGTCCTCGGGCTCCTCCCAGATCATCGGCGGCGGCGGCAGGGCGCCCGCCGGCCGACGGCCGAAGGCGGGCTCGGGGGCGTCGAAGATGTCGAGCACCGAGTCCTTGCTCTCCAGGTCGAGGTCGAGGGTGGGCGGCGGCGGGCCCTTCTCACCCAGGCCAGCGGCGGCGGGGAGATCGACGTCGAGCGGCGGCGGGGCCGGCGGTGGCGGCAGGACGGGCGGCGGCGGGGCCTTCTCCGAGGGCATCGCGAAGGGGGCCGTCTCGTTGGGGGCCGTCACCACCGGCGCAAAGGGCCGGGCCCGCGAGGCCTCGGGGAGGGGAGGGGCGGCCGGCGGCGGCGCAGCGACCGGCGGGGACGACGGCGGCGGGGACGACGGCGGCGGCGTCTTCGGCGTTGGGTGCAGGGCCGTGTCGGCCTGGGCCAGGGTGCCCCGCGGCCGGGAGACCGGCTCGGCTGGATCGGCCAGCTCCATGATGTCGGTGGTGCTCACCTTGCCAAAGGTGGCCGGGCGGGTCGGGCGCACCACCGGATCGTTGAGCGCGTCGGCGAGGTCGGTGGCGCTGAGCGCGCGGGGCCGGGCGCCTTCGCTGGCCACGGGGGTCACCGACACCGAGGGCGGATACGAGACCTCAAAGACGCAGTTGCCGATCAACAGCTCATCGCCCGGGAGGATGTCGATCTGGGCCGGCCCGGTGATGTTGCCCACGGGGAAGAGAGCGAAGAGGTCGGGGCCGCGGCGCACGAAGGTGTAGCAGCTCCGGGCGATGCTGCGCAGCAGGGGCGGCTCGTGGCTGAGGTCGATCTCGGCGTGCTCGGAGGCCACCATGATCGAGTCGGTGTAGAACTGGGCCTTGGGGATGTCGCCGTTGCGGGCGCGGATGGTGCCGCCGGCCACCATCTCGGGCCGCCAGACGATGTTGTCGTTGTGCGGCTCATCGGGCATGCGCACCTTGCTGCGCCGCTCGCGGCCCACCTTGTAGGGGCTGCCAAAGACCATGTGGATGGTGCTGCCGGTGCGCCGCAGCTCGCCGAGGTAGGGCCACCCTTCGGCCCGCGGCGTGGACAGATCGATATACTCCAGCTCGACCGCGCCGATGGCGATGCGGGTGTTGTGATCGAGGACCGCCGGGGTGCCGCCGCGCAGGGGGCGCCCGCCGACGGAGACGTCGCCGCCATGAGCCACCAGGGAGACCTGCTTGCCGCGCACCCGCACGGTGGCCGCCGGATTGCGGATGGCCGTACCCAACTCGCCATTCACGCCCACGTAGACGTCGTAGCCCTCCATGAAGCGGCTGAAGTGGACCTTTTGGAGGAGGGCCCCGCGCTCGCGCAGGGTGAGGATGCGCTCGTCGACCTCCACCGGGATGACGGTGCGCGAGAGGTTGAAGGTGCTGGTGGAGTCGCCGCGCAGCTTGGGCGCCGCCTCGGCCTGGGCCAGCTCGTCGACGGTGTGCGACCAGGGCCGGCTGGCCGGCGGCAGCGAGGCCGCTTCAGCCTCGACCATCGCGAGCACGAGGTGGGCCACCACCTCGCCGTAGCCATCCTCGATGGTGAGCACGCTGGGGCCGCCGCCCGGGTCTTCCTGGGTGGTGATGCGGCAGGCGTCGGCCACGTCGGGGCTGATGATGTGAACAAAGCTGCCGTCGGCGTACTGCTGCAGCCGGTAGAGGGCCGGGGCCCGCAGGGCCGGGTGCGAGAAGCTGTCGAGCCAGTGGTTGCCCAGGGTGAAGAGGAGCTGGTCATTCCAGAGGCGGCCCACCTCGCGGTAGCCCTCCCAGGCCCCGGGGATGGCGAGGTGCAGGGCGATGACCGGCCGCGAGGCGGGCCCCGGCTTGGGGTAGAGGTTCGGCAGCAGACCCGTGACGAATTCGCCTTTCGACAGGCCCACATACTCGCCGTTCATCTCCAGGCCGCCGTCTTCGATGATCTGGAAGCCCAGCGGCCGCTGGGGGTGCAGCAGGTGGAAGTCCTCGGCCTCGCAGAACTGGGTGAAGAGCTGGCGCAGCGACTGGGCGGCCCGCTCGGCCCAAGGTTCGCGGGTCTCCTTGAAGGTGCGCTTCCAGTCCTCGGCGTTGACGATGATCAGCGCGTCGGTGACGCCCGCCTTTCCGTCGCCTCGCTCGGCGGCGAAGTGCGCCCGCAGGCCCCCCTTGCGGGCCAGAAAGGTGCTCTGGGTGTCCCAAAGGCGGGCCGGGTCGGCCACGAAGTCTTCGGCGGTGCTGTGCTTGCGCAGGCACTCGTTGAAGAAGGTCAGCTCACCGTCGCTGGCCAGCACCATGTCGGCGTCGCCGGAGAGGCCGCGGGTGCCCCCGGCGCTGAAGATGCGGGCGAAGAAATTTCCAAGCTGAGCCATGGGCGCTCCGGGGCGGGTGCGGCCGCAGTGTAACCACCGCAGGCGCAGGCGGGCGCGGGGCCGCCACCGATGAACGTGCTAAGCCACCGGCGCTCTGGAGGTTCCCGATGGCCCAGCTTCGCCCTTTCCGCGGTCTCCGCGCTGACAATGCGCTCGCCCACGAGATCATCGCGCCCCCCTACGACGTCGTGAGCGAGGCCGAGGCCAAGGCCATCGCCGGCCCCAACCCGCGCAGCTTTCTGCACGTCACGCGCCCCGACTGCGACATGCCCGAGGGCGCCGACATCCACGCGCCAGAGGCCTACCAGCTCGCCCGCACCAACCTCGACCGCTTCCGGGCTGACGGCTGGCTGATCCAGGAGGAGGTGCCCAGCTTCTACCTCTACCGGCAGACCTGGCTGGGCCGCACCCAGACCGGCATCATCGCCACCTGCTCGGTGGGTGAGTACGACACCGGCCGCATCAAGCGCCACGAGCTGACCCGCCCCGACAAAGAGCAGGACCGCGTCGATCACATCGTCGCCACCGACGTGCAGACCGGCCTCGTCTTCCTCGGCTACCGCGACACCAACGCCCGCGTGAAGGCCGCCATGGCCACCGCCGCCGCCCTGCCCGTGGCCTGGACCACCACCACCGAAGACGCCGTCACCCACAGCCTCATCGTGGTGGATGACGCCGCCTTGGTGGCCGAGCTGGCGGCCGCCTTTGGCGAGCTGTCGGCGCTGTATGTCTGCGACGGCCACCACCGCTCGGCCGCCGCCAGCCGCGTGAACGCCCTGCGCAAGGGTGCCGGCAGCAGCGACTTCTTCATCGCCGGGGTCTTCCCCGACAGCGAGCTGGAGATCCTGGCCTACAACCGCCTCGTCAAAGACCTCAACGGCCACAGCGAAGAAGCCCTGCTGGCCGCCATCGGCGCTCACTTCGACCTCAGCCCGGCCACAGCACCCGCCCCAACCACCCGCGGCGAGATCACGATGTACCTGGGCGGCCAGTGGCGCAGCCTGCGCGCCAAGGCCGGCACCGTCGACATGGCCGACCCCGTGGCCTCTCTCGACGTGAGCGTGCTCCAGGAGCGCGTGCTCGGCCCCCTGCTCGGCATCCACAACCCCCGCACCGACAAGCGCGTCGAGTTCGTCGGCGGCATCCGCGGCTGGCAGAGCCTGCAGAATTCGGTCGACAGCGGGGCGGCTGCCATCGCCTTCCACCTCTACCCCACCGGCCTCGACCAGCTCTTCGACGTGGCCGACGCCGACAAGCTGATGCCGCCCAAGAGCACCTGGTTTGAGCCCAAGCTGCGCGGCGGCGTGGTCACCCATGTCATCGCCTGAGCGCTGGCCCACCCCCGACGCCCGGTCCTGGATCCTCTGGGACGGTGGTTGAGGCTTCTGACGCCGCTGCGCCGCCTGGGTCAGGCGGAGAGACCACGACAGTCTGTTCACGCTCATCCCCTACCAGGAGATGCCCCGCCCGCCGATGACCGACGCCCTCGCCGCCGCCTGCAAGGTGTCGATGTTTGTCGTCACCCCGGCGGGCGACTGGCTGCGCGCCGAGGCGGCCAGCCTCTACATCCTGCGCGGGCTCGGCTACCGCTGGGTGCGGCCCTTTGAATTCTGGCCCCTGCGCTGGCTGGCGGCGCTGGGCTACTTCTTCGTGGCCCGCAACCGCATCCTGGTGAGCAAGGTGCTCTTCAAGAACGAAGACGGCAGCAGCGTCTTTTAGGGGGCGTGGCGCTCTTTGCGATCTCCCGCCTGGCAGGGCGCCGATCGGCAGAAAGCAGGGTAACGGGGAGCATGCGCCTCCTCGCCCTGCTCCTCGCCCTGCCCGCCTGCGACAAGGACCACCCCGCCGACCTCCCCGACGGGGAGGGCCCGGCCGCCTGCGCCACCGCCTTCACCTACACCTACGCCGGGGAGAGCACGCTCCAGGGCGTGGCCCTCGCTGGCGACTGGAACGGCTGGGACAGCGGCGACCTGCCGATGACCGAGGTGAGCCCCGGTCAGTGGTCTGTGCAGGTCGACCTGCCCCCCGGCGCCCACGCCTACCGCTTCGTCGAGCAGATCGAGTGGACGCTCGACACCCGCGAGGTCGGGGTCTGTGATCCATCGGCCCCCCTCATCCAGTGCGACGCCGGCTATGTCGAGCAGGGCGCCACCGACTGGTCCCAGGTCTGCGCGCCGGGCGTGGAGGCCTCCTGCAACAGCCTCGTGGTGGTGCCCGACTGCGCCCTGCCCACCCTCACCCTGGCCAGCCTCGACATCAACCGCGGTGGCGGCGCCCTCACCGCGGCGCTGGTCGCCAGCCCTGGCGTCGGCGGCGAGGCGCTGACCGCCAGCGCCACCCTCGACGGCGCCCCCCTCGAGGTCACCCTCGTCGAAGGCCGCATCGACATCGCGCTCACCGGACTGTCGCCCGGTCGCCAC
>JBEIQK010000588.1:0-4235 GCA_040376505.1 Alphaproteobacteria bacterium
TCTTCGGGGCCCTCGCGCTCCAGCACCTCGGAGGGGGCTGGCGCGGCGGCGGCGGTGGCAGCCGCCGCGGCGACAGCAGCGCCGCGGGGGGCGGCGGCGCGGGAGTCGGTCTTGGGGTCGTCGATCGACTCGTCGCCCATCGGCGTGGTGGCGAGCTGCGTGGCCTCTTCGTCGGCGAAGGCCTGCTCGTCGACGATCGACACCGCCACGCGAACACGACCGACCTCGATCTGGTCGCCGGTGCGCAGGTTGGTGTTGTTGACCGTCTCGCCGTTGACCTTGGTGCCACCCGGGTCGCCAAGGTCGAGGAGCTGCACGGTGCCGTCATCGTTGACGTTGATGACCGCGTGCAAGTCCGCGATGGAGTCGTTGTCGATGCGAAGCATGGCCGCCGGCCCGCGACCGATGGTCACGCTCTCTGCGGAGATCTCTTCGCGACGGAGGTACTCGTCACCGACGTAGATGTCGAAGGTGAGGACCAGCTTTCCGGACGTGGCAGTCGCCATGGGGAATTCCTTGGATTCGGAGTGCCGAGGGCAGGGGTCGGAGGGGTGGACCTACTTGATCTGGTCGACCGACTGCGACATCTCCTCGTTGAAGTCCGTGCGAAGACGAATCAGGGGGTTGAAGGCGGCGCGCTTGCGCTCCATCAGCAGGGCGCCCTGGGGCTTCACGAGCTCACCGGCGACATCGAGGCCTTCGAAGTCGATCTCGGTGGTGGACTTGTAGGTGACCTTGCGGTCCTCACCAGCGGCCTCTTCGTCCTGGGCGAAGGCAGCGCCACCGAGGAGAGAGCTGAGGAGGAGGAGGCTGAGCGTCTTGCGCGTGATGTCCATGAAGACCTCTGCGGGTTGGAGCGGGGGGACCCGCGTTCCGGCTGTTGGGTGGCACTATACCGAAGGGGCGGTGGGCCGTGTACCCGATCATCCCTTCAACCTGGCGCTCGATTCGCCTGCGATCCGCTGGCTGTCGTACTTCTCGCGAAGTTGCGGCTTGTGATGTTCGCGTAAAGTCTCACGCTCCCATCGATTTCACCGCGGCACCAAGACCGAAGAACGCCCGACAGAGCGGGCGTCCCTGGTGTGCAGTCTGACAAGGGCAGGAGCGGAAGGTTCCCGCCCCCGCAAGAAATCAACCGCCGGAGGGGGCGGCGCCTTCGGCCGGTGCGGCGGGGGCAGCCGGAGCGGCACCCTCGGCCGGGGCGGCGGGAGCTGCGCCCTCCGCGGGGGCTGCGGGAGCCGGAGCCGGCGCACCCGATGCACAGGAGGGGATCACCGCCTGGATCTGGGGGAGGGCCTCGTCTACGAAGGTCATGATGTCGCCGGCCATGTCGAACTCTTCGGCCTCGACCACCGCCACCGCCTGCTCGAGGACCATGGTGCCCGCGTCGATCGCGCCGGACTCCACCATCGCGGGGCAGGAGCCGTAGGTGTCCATGATCTTCTTCAGCTCAGCGACCTTGCCCTTGAGCTGCTCGAAGGTCTCCTGCTGCCGCTTCTTGCGATCCTCGGCTTCCTTCCGCTTCTGCTCCTCGACCCGCTTGCGCTCCTCTTCGATGCGCTCCGACTCTTTCACACGGTCCATGCGGGCGTAGACCTCGTGGTCTGGCCCCATCTGGCCCTTGTTGTTGGTGTCGACGTAGGCCTGAAGCACCTTGGAGGCCTTCTTGTAGTCCTTGGTGTACTTCTCGTAGAGGGTGGCCGCGTTGTAGTAGGCCCGCTCGTTGCCGGGGTCGGCGGAGAGGATCTCCTCGTAGAGCTTGGCCGACTTGTCGTACTCCTTGCGTCCGCGGAGGGCGACGGCCATGCCCATCTTGGCGTCGGTGTTGCCCGGCGCGCCCTTCAGCGCGGCTTCGAAGCTGCTGAACGCGAGGTCGAAGTCGCCGGAGTTGAGCGCGACGTAGCCGAGGTTGAGGTTGGCCTCGGTGTTGTCGGAGTCCATCTTGATGGCGGTCTTGAACTCGCTGATGGCCGCGGGCTCATCGTTCATGACCAGGTAGGTCACGCCGATGTTGTTGTAGATGCCCGGGTCGCCCTCGGCCAGGGTCCGCGCCTTTTCGGCGCAGAGCTGGCTCATCTTGTAGTCGTTCTTGGCGAAGTAGACCCGCGACAGGTTGCGGTAGGCGCCGACGTTCTTGGCGTCGCGCAGCAGGATCTCGCGGGCCTGCTTGAGCGCCTCGTCGTACTGATCAGCGGCGGCCAGAGACTCCATGTACAGGTTGCGCATGGAGATGTCTTCGGGCGCCTTCTCCACCGCGGACCGGTAGATCGCGACGGCCTCATCGGCCTTGTCGTTGGCCAGGAGCACCGAGGCCAGGGCCATGGTGGCGCTGGTGTAGTCGGCGTTGGCGGCGACCGCGGCCCGGTAGTGGGTCTCGGCGTCGGCCTTCCGACCCAGGCGCTCCGCCGTCCAGCCCGCGTTGAAGTGGGCCTTGGCGAAGTTGGGGTCGAGGGTGGTGGCCTGCACGAAGGCGTCGAAGGCGGCCTGGTAGTCGATGGAGCCGTCCTTGGCGGGGGTCCGAAGCGACTTGACGCCGTTGAGGAAGGCGTCTTTGGGGGACAGCGTGACGGCTGACTCGGGGGGAGCCTTGTCGCCGCAGCCGGGGAGGGCGGCCACGCCGAGCACAGCAAAAAAGAGGAGCGAGCGAAGGTTGAACATCGGTGGGGCTCCCTCTAGGGCTTCTCTTCGAATTTCGTTTCAGCGACGGAGCGGGAGGTGAAGCGCGGCATGGGCAGCTCCTCCACCAGGGCCGGGAAGTCGTCCGGACGCAACTTGCCGAGCTGGCGGGTCGCGAAGTCCGTGTTTTCATTGTACAGATTGAGCTCGTAGGCCTTCTTCAGCGCCTCGGCGTAGACGTTGACGGCCTTTTCGACCTGCACATACGCCTTGTCCTTGAGGCTGTTGGAGTAGAAGAAGCGCTGCTCTTCGTTCAAGTAGTCAGGCATGTACGAGGTCTCGAGCGTGGTGCCCATGTTCTCGTAGGCCTTGCCGAGCTGAACGAGCGAGGCCAGACCCCACTCGCCGGCGCCGGTCTTGACGATCTCGACGTAGAGCTTCTCGATCTCCTGCAGCGCGCGCGCCTTGTCGCCGAGCTGCTTGACCAGCGTGGCGTCGGTCTCCTTGCGGCTCGCCTTGCCCGAGGGGCCGCTGATCTTCAGGGCCATGTAGGAGTTGAAGATCGGCGTGGCGCGCTTGAAGAGGATCTGCGCGATGAACTCCACCGCGGAGCCGGTCTCTTCGCCCTTGGCCTTCTGGGCCTGGAAGGCGGCGATGGTCTCCTGGTAGTGCTTCTCGAGCTTCGGACCGGTCTGGTTCATCGCCTCCTGGGCGAGACCATAGTGCAGGCGGGCGTAGTAGACCTGCTCGGCCGAGGCGCCCGTCGGGGGCTTGCTGAAGAAGGTCTGGTAGGCGTTGCTGGCCTCCGTCCACTTCTTTTGCTCTTCGTAGATCTGCGCGATGCCGATGTACAGGCCCGGGATGCGCTCGTCGGTGGGGTAGGCCTTGATGAACTCGGTGTAGTTCTTGATGGCCGCGTTCCAGTCGCCCATGCCCTTGCGGAACAGCGCCGCGGAGAAGAGCGCCAGCTTGGCGTCCTTGTGCTCCTTGTCGAGGCTGAACAGCTTCTCGTACCACATGGCCGCGGTGGTGAAGTCGGCCACCGACTCGTAGTCGAAGCCGAGGCTGGCCACCTGGTCCTTGAAGAACTTGGAGCTGGGGAACTTCTGGATGAGGGTCTCGCGGGCGACCATCGCCTTGCCGGTCTGGCCCTGCTTGCCGTAGTAGAAGGCCGCGTTGTTGAGGGCGTAGTCGGCGACTTCGGAGCTCGGGAACTCGGCGTAGAAGGCGGCGTAGCCGTCGGCGGCGGCCTTCTCGTCTTTGGTCTTGGCGAAGTTGATGTCGACCAGCTTGAGCGAGGCCCGCTCATAGACGGCGTAGACCTCCTTTTTGAAGCCGGGCGAGCCGAGGCCATCCTGGCTGTAGAAGGCCTTCGAGACCTCTTTGAGGTTCTGCCAGTCTTCGACGAGGTTGAAGGAGTCGAGGATGAGGTTGGCGGCCTGCTCGGCCTCCTTCGACTTCGGGTCCATCGAGATGACGGTCCGGAAACGGTCGGAGGCGTCCTTGAACTGGTTGTGGTTGTAGAGCAGGTAGGCCGACTTGTAGATGATCTTGTTGACCTTCTCGTCCTTGAAGAGCTTGGAGTACTGGTCGCAGGCCTCCAGCAGCTTCTTCTCCCA
>JBEIQK010000257.1:0-8152 GCA_040376505.1 Alphaproteobacteria bacterium
GGACAAACCATAGGCGTCGCCGTCGCTGTCGCGGTACCAGGCGGCGCCGGTGCTCTTGTCGAGGCTGCTGTCGGCGTCGTCGACGAGGGTGTCGCAGTCGTTGTCGGTGCTGTCGCAGACCTCGCTCGCCGCTGGGTTGATGGCGGCGGCGCTGTCATTGCAGTCGGTGGCGTTGGCCACATAGCCGCTGGGCTTGCTGCAGGCCCGAGACGAGCTGGTGGACAAACCATAGGCGTCGCCGTCGCTGTCGCGGTACCAGGCGGCGCCGGTGCTCAGGTCTACGCTGCTGTCGGCGTCGTCGATCTTCGTGTCGCAGTCATTGTCCAGGCTGTCACAGATCTCGCTCGCCGCCGGGTTGATGGCCGCCGCCGCGTCGTTGCAGTCGGTGGCGGTGCTGACATAGCCGCTGGGCAGGGCGCAGGCCTTGGTGGTGACCGTGGGGCTGCCATAGGCGTCGGCATCGGCGTCGCGGTACCAGGTGCCGCCCGTCGTGACGTCGACGCTGCTGTCGGCGTCGTCAATCGCCAGGTCGCAGTCATTGTCCAGGCTGTCGCAGATCTCTCTCGCCGCCGGGTTGATCGCCGCCGCCCCGTCATTGCAGTCGCTGGCGTTGCTGACATAGCCGCTCGGCAGCGCGCAGGCCTTGGTGGTGACCGTGGGGCTGCCATAGGTGTCGGTGTCGGCGTCGCGATACCAGGTGCCGCCGGTGGTCAGATCCACGCTGGTGTCGGCGTCGTCGATCTTGGCGTCGCAGTCATTGTCGAGGGTGTCGCAGATCTCGCTCGCCGCCGGGTTGATGGCCGCCACCCCGTCGTTGCAGTCGCCGGCGACCGAGAGGTAGCCCGAGGGCTGCAGACAGGCCTGGGTGGTGACGGTGGGGCTGCCATAGGCGTCGGTGTCGGCGTCGCGGTACCAGGTGGCGCCGGTGCTCTTGTCGAGGCTGCTGTCGGCGTCGTCGATCTGGAGGTCACAGTCATTGTCTACGCTGTCGCAGATCTCGGTGGCCGCCGGGTTGATCGGCCGGGCGCTGTCGTTGCAGTCGTCGTCATTGGCGACGTAGCCGGCGGGCACGAGGCAGGCCTCGACGGTGGCGCTCGACCAGCCGTAGCCGTCGCCGTCGACATCGCTGTAAAAGACGTCGCCCGTGCTGGTGTCGAGCCCGGGATCGGCGTCGTCGACCAGCGTGTCGCAGTCATTGTCCAGGCTGTCACAGACCTCCAGGGCGGCTGGGTTGATGTCGTGGTCGCTGTCATCGCAGTCGCTGTCGTCGCCAACGTAGCCGGCGGGCTGATCACAGGTGGTCACCACCACCGACGAGGCCCCGTAGCCGTCGGCGTCGGCGTCGCCATACCAGTCGAGCCCCGTGCCGAGGTCGACGCTGGAATCGGCGTCGTCGATCAGCGTGTCGCAGTCGTCATCCTTGCTGTTGCAGACCTCGGTGGCCGCTGGGTTGATGTGGCTGTCGCCGTCGTCGCAGTCGGTGAGGTCGGTGCTGTAGCCCGCCGGCAGTTCGCAGGCGGTGAGCATCACGCCCGGGTCGCCATAGGCGTCGCTGTCGCTGTCGGCGTAGAAGACCGAGCCGGTGCTGAGATCGACCCCGCTGTCGTCGTCGTCCACGTCGCCGTTGCAGTCGTTGTCGATGCGGTCGCAGACCTCGGTGGCGTCGGGGTTGATGGCGGCGTCGGCGTCGTTGCAATCCTGGCAGGCGGCGTAGTTGTCCAGGTCATCGTCGGCGTAGCCCACCGATCCATCACAGTTGTAATCATTCGGGTCTGTGCAGTCCGACTCGGGCGCCCCGGGGTAGTAGGCTGTGTCGTCGTCATTGCAGTCGCCGCCGTCTTCGGCGTAGCCCACCGGCGCCGCGCAGGCCTCGGTGGTGGAGTCGAGGAGGCCCCAGCCGTCGTCGTCGCGATCCTCGTAGAAGACCAGGGTGACGCCTTCGTCGACGGAGCCATCACAGTCATTGTCCAGCTCGTCGCAGACCTCGACATGGCCAGGGAAGACCTCGGGCTCGTCGTCGTCGCAGTCGCCGCCCTCGGCCACATAGCCCTCGGGGGGCGCGCAGGTGAGCAGGGTGGCGCCGTCATCGCCCCAGGTGTCACCGTCGCCGTCGGCGTACCAGAGGAGAGCGTCGTCTTCGTCGGCCTCGCCGTCGCAGTTGTTGTCGATGCCGTCGCAGACATCATAGGCGCCTGGGTAGACCGCGTCGTCGCTGTCGTCGCAGTCCGAGCCATTGCTGACAAAGCCGGCCGGCGGCGAGCAGGTCTCGGTGAGGCCCTCGGCGTCGCCAAAGCCGTCCTCGTCGGCGTCCTCGTACCACTCCGAGGTGACCCCCTCGTCTACCTCGCCATCACAATTGTTGTCGACGCCGTCGCAGATCTCCGCGGCCCCGGAGTTCACCGCCCCGTCGGCGTCGTTGCAGTCGGTGTCGGTGAAGAAGCCGTCGCGATCGTCATCCACGAGGTCGCCTTCAAACAGACCCTCCCCTTCGGCGGTGCCCTTGTCGCCACCCGCACATGCGGCGAGGGCCAGGAGGAAGGAGAAGGGGGCGAGGCGCATGCGGGGCTCCGAGAAGATGCCCCGATGCTACCACAACACAGCGCCCGCGCGACTCCCCGCCCTAAAAGGTGCTGGGCACCGCCACCGACACCGACCAGAAGGCCGAGGAGGAGGCGCCATGGCCGCAGGTGTTGCCATAGCCTGCCGCGAGGTACTTCTTTTTGCCGCTGGCCACCTGGATGATGTAGATGTCGTCGATGTTTCGGCAGCCGCCGACCGAGTCCACCGCCCAGATGGCCAAGGTGTCACCCGGCGTGCCCGTGAAGCTGATCGTGTGGCCACACTGGGCGCCCCAGGTGGTGTCGGTGTAGATCCGACTGCCGTTGAGGTTGGCGTAGACATCGTCGTCGACACAGAGCCCCGCGCTGTCGGAGCGGACGAGCTGGTACTGACAGGAGATCCCCTCGTCCGAGGCGCCGTCGCCGTCGTTGTCGCGGCCGTCACAGGTCTCGGTGTCGAGGGCGTCACAGACCCCATCAGCGTCTACGTCGGAGAGGCCCTCGTCGGTGGCGCTGTCGCAGTCGTCATCCTTGAGGTTGCAGGTCTCGGTGGCGCCTGGATAAATGCTGGCGGCCGCGTCATCACAGTCGGAGCCCGCGGCCTTGTAGCCAGAGGGCGCCAGACAGGCGCGGGTGGATGTGGTGGAGCCATAGCCGTCGCCGTCCACATCGCGGTACCAGGTGGAGGTGCTGGCGCTGGACAGACTGCTGTCGGCGTCGTCGATCAGGGCGTCGCAGTCATTGTCTTTGCTGTCGCAGACCTCGGTGGCCGCTGGGTTGATGGCCACGGCGGCGTCGTCACAGTCGGCGCCGCGGCTGGCGTAGCCGCTCGGCAGGCTGCAGCGGGTGAGCGTGGTGGCCGACAGGCCGTAGGTGTCTCCGTCGGCATCCCGATAATAAACGGTGCCGGTGCTCCAATCCACGCTGCTGTCGGCGTCGTCAATCGCGCTGTCACAGTCGTTGTCGACGCTGTCGCAGACCTCGGTGGCCGCTGGATTGATCGCGGCGGCGCTGTCATTGCAGTCGGTGGCGCGGGCGACATAGCCGGCCGGGGCGTCACAGGCGCGGGTGCTGGCCGCAGACGCGCCATAGGTGTCGCCATCGCTGTCGGCGTACCACAGGCCGCCGGTGCTGCGGTCGAGCCCGCTGTCGGCGTCGTCGATGGCGGCGTCGCAGTCGTTGTCGATCTCGTCGCAGATCTCGGTGGCGCCCGGGTGAACGGCGGTGGCCGTGTCATCGCAGTCGCTGGCGTCGGCCACGGTGCCGGTGGGGGCGTCGCAGGCCAGCACCACGGTGGCCAGGGCGCCATAGCCGTCGGCATCGGCGTCGGTGTACCAGGGGTCGGCGCTGCTGAGGTCGAGCCCGCTGTCGTCATCGTCGATCAGGCTGTCGCAGTCGTCGTCGTCGCCGTTGCAGACCTCGGTGGCGGCCGGGTTGATGTGGCTGTCGGCGTCGTCGCAGTCGGTGGCGTCGGCGACGTAGTCGGTGGGCGCCTCACAGGCCTCGATCGGCGCGCCGGGATCGCCAAAGCTGTCGGAGTCGTCGTCGGCGTAGAAGAGCTCGCCCGAGCTGAGGTCGAGGCCGGGGTCTTCGTCGTCGATCCAGGTGTTGCAGTCGTCGTCGACCTCGTTGCAGATCTCGTCCATGTCGGGGTTCACGGCGGCGTCGCTGTCGTCGCAGTCTACGCAGGCCGCCCAGTTGTCGAGGTCGGCGTCGACATAGCCCACCGATCCATCACAGTTGTAGTCATTGGGGTCGGTGCAGTCGTCTTCGGTGGCGCCGGGGTGGTAGCGGTCGTCGGCGTCGTCACAGTCGCCGCCGTCCGGCGCGTAGCCCACGGGCGCCGCGCAGGCCTCGGTGGTGGAGTCGAGTTGGCCCCAGCCGTCGGCGTCGCGATCCTCAAAGAAGAGGCTGCGCACCCCCTCGTCGGTCTCGCCGTCGCAGTCATTGTCGAGCTCGTCGCAGACCTCAACATGGCCGGGGAAGGCCTCGGCGCTGGCGTCGTCGCAGTCGCCGTCGACCTCCACATGGCCCGGGGGCGCCTCGCAGGCCAGCACGGCCAGGGCCGCGTCGCCCCAGGTGTCGCCGTCGGCGTCGGCGTACCACCAGACCGACTCGTCCTCGTCGATCTCGCCGTCGCAGTCATTGTCTACGCTGTCGCACAGGTCATCGGCGCCGGGGTAGACATCGTCGCGGGCGTCGTCGCAGTCGGTGCCGTTGGCCACGGCCTCTTCGGGCGGGGCGCAGGCCTCGGTGAGGGCGCCGGGGTCGCCAAAGCCGTCCTGATCGAGGTCGGCGTACCAGCGCTGGGTGACCCCCTCATCCACCGTGCCATCGCAGTTGTTGTCGATGCCATCGCACAGCTCGGTGGCGCCGGCATGCACGCTGCCATCGGCCTCGTTGCAGTCCTCCGCGCCCGAAAAGCCGTCGCGGTCTTCGTCGACGCTGCTGTTGTCGAGCGAGGCGGTGTCGGTGGCCGGCTTGTCGCCGCCGGCGCAGGAGAGGGCCAGGGGGGAGAGCAGAGACAACATCCAGGCGCGCATGAGGACCTCACGGCGCCGAGGATAGCAGAGGTGCAACCGCCCGGGACGTCGCCGCCCCCTTTGTCACCCGGCCGCCCTAGAAGGTGCAGGCGTAGGTGTAGGTCTGCGTGGAGGTGCCGGTGGCCAGCCAGGCGTAGCCGTACCCCGTGATCCAATAGCCCGCCAACACCGCATGGCCGGTGCTGACGGCCTGGATGGCGTGGGTGACCGTCACCGACAGCAGCGTGCCGGTCTTGGTCGCCGTCCAGCTGGTGGCAGCCTTGATGTCGAGGTCGCAGTCGCAGCCGCTGGCGCAGTCATCCCAGGTGAGCGTCATGCTGTTGGCGGTCGCCGTGACCGCGGTGGCCTGGCCGGCCGAGCCGTCTTTGGCGTCATAGAAGGTGCCGACGATGTAGACCGGGGCGCAGCCGCAGACGCTGATCGTGCCCAGACGGTTGTAGTTGGCGTTGCAGGAGGGACCCGGCGCATAGCTCACCACCGAGGAGGCGGGGGTCTGGAAACCTTCGTCGGCGCTGCTGTCGCAGTCATTGTCCATCCCGTCACAGACCTCGGCGGCCGCGGGCGAGATCGCGGCGGCGTTGTCATTGCAGTCCAGCGCGTTGGAGCGGTAGCCGCTGGGGGCCCCGCAGGAGAGCGCGCTGACGGCGGGGTTGCCGTAGCCATCGTTGTCGATGTCGCGGTACCAGGCAGTGGCCGTGGACAGATCTACACCGGGGTCGGCCAGATCGGTGAGCGCGTCGCAGTCGTCGTCCTCGCCGTTGCAGCGCTCACTGGCCGAGGGGGAGACCTGGCTGCGGGTGTCGTCGCAGTCATCCCCGGTGGCCGCCGCCCCGGCCGGCAGGGCGCAGACGGAGAAGGCGGTAGCGGGATCGCCGTGGCCATCGGCGTCGGCGTCGAGGTAGGCGGTGATGCCCGTGCTCAGATCGACGCTGGGGTCGGCGTCGTCAAAGGCGCCGTCGCAGTCGTCATCGGCGCCATTGCACTGCTCCAGCCCGCCGGGAAAGGTGGTGGGGTTGGCGTCGTCACAGTCCACGCAGGCGGCCCAGCCGTCGGCGTCGGCGTCGGCATAGGCCACCGACCGATCACAGTTGTAGTCTTTCGGATCGGTGCAGTCGGCCTCGGGCGCGTAGGGAAAGACCGCGTTGTCGGCGTCATCGCAGTCGCCGGTCTCTTCGGCGTAGCCGGTGGGAGCGAGACAGGCCTCGGCGGTCTGATCGAGGCGGCCCCAGCCGTCGCCGTCATAGTCGGCGTAGAAGACCCGGGTGACGCCCTCATCCACCGCGCCGTCGCAGTCATTGTCGCGCTCATCACAGGCCTCGGCCCGGCCGGGGAAGACGCTGGCGTCGTCGTCATCGCAGTCACCCGCCACCGCGGCGTAGCCGTCGGCCGGCAGGCAGGCGGTGACCACCGCGCTGGCGAGGCCATAGGTGTCGCCGTCGGCGTCGGCGTACCAGTCCACCGCCTCGTCCTCGTCGAGCTCGCCGTCGCAGTCTTCGTCCTGCTCGTCGCAGCGATCGAGGGCGCCAGGGTGAACGGTCGCGTCGGCGTCATCACAGTCGAGCGCGTTGGTGACCTCGCCCTCGGCCAGGGTGCAGGTGGAGCTGCCGCTGTCGGGGTCGCCGAAGCCGTCGAGGTCGGCGTCGAGGTAGGCCGAGGTCGTCACGCCCTCGTCGATCTGGCCGTCGCAGTTGTTGTCGACGCCGTCGCAGGTCTCCATCGCGGTGGGCGAGGCCAGCGGGTCGGTGTCATCGCAGTCGAGCTCGACGGGGCTGCCGTCGGCGTCGGCGTCGACCACGCTCGGCAAGGGCGAAGCGGCGGTGTCTTTGGCCGGGCCGCCGTTCTTGTCTGTGGTCAGACAGGCGCCGAGGAGCAGGAGGGGGATCGGGGGCCGCATGCCCGCATCGTAGCGGAGGCGCCCCGGCGCGATCGCCCCCCGCCGCCTTGTGGCGAGGGTGTCACACAGGGCCCCTCACCCCCCGCCGACGGCCTGGATGATCTCGACGGCGTCGCCCTCCTGAAGGGGGGTCTCCGCCCAGGCAGAGCGCGCGATCACCTTGAGGTTCACCGCCACCGCCACGCCCGGCCGCGCCAAGGAGAGGCGCTCCAGCAGCCCCTGCACCGTGCAGCCCTCGGGCAGCTCGACGGGCTCGCCGTTGCAGCGCAGGGTCATGGGCGCTGCCGGTTCTCGATCATGCGCCGGCGGATCTCGGCCGGATCGTCACCATCGAAGAGCTTGGGGTTGTTGGTGAGGGCTACGGCCTGCTCGACGGTGATCTCGCGGCGGGCCACCAGCTCTTTGGCGGCGGCCTCGAAGGTGACCATGTGGTCGCCCTTGCCGGACTGCATGGCGCTGGGGATCTGAAAGAGCTTGTTCTCTCGAATCAGGTTTCGGATGGCCGGGTTGGCGATCATGATCTCGTGCACGGCGATGCGGCCGCCGCCGCGGGGCTTCTTCATCAGGCGCTGGGCGATGACCGCCTGCAGGGCCGTCGAGAGCATCGTGCGCACCTGGGCCTGCTGCTCGTGGGGGTAGGAGTCGATGACGCGGTCGATGGTCTCGGGCGCCGAGTTGGTGTGCAGGGTGCCAAAGACGAGGTGCCCGGTCTCGGCGGCGGTGAGGGCGAGGCTGACCGTCTCAAGGTCGCGCAGCTCGCCCACCAGCACCACGTCGGGGTCTTCGCGCAGGGCGCTCTTCAGCGCCGCGGAGAAGGAGTGGGTGTGGGTGCCCACATGGCGCTGGTTGATGATGCTCTTTTCGGTCTTTTGCACGAAATCGATGGGGTCTTCAACGGTGAGTATGTGCTCAGAGCGGGTCTTGTTGATGTGGTCGATCATGGCGGCGAGCGTGGTGCTCTTGCCGCTGCCGGTGGGGCCGGTGACCAGCACGAGCCCCTTGGAAAACTCGGCGATCTGGCGAAAGACCGACGGCAGGCGCAGCTCTTCGAGGCTCAGCACCTTGCTGGGGATCTGGCGGAGCACCATGCCCACGCCGCGGGACTGCGTGTAGACATTCACCCGGAAGCGGGCGAGGCCCTTGAGGCCGATGGAGAA
>JBEIQK010000312.1:0-7086 GCA_040376505.1 Alphaproteobacteria bacterium
CCGCAGCGACGAGATCGTCGAGACCCTCGCACTCATCGAGCCCCCCGCCGGTCGGAGCGCAATCGCCTGCCCCAACGCCCAGGGCCAGGCCGCCACGCCGCCCCCGCCGCCCCCGAAGGTGACAGGTCCGCCCGCCGCGCTAAGGGGCGCCCATGCCCCGCACCGCCCTGCTCCGCGCCGATGATGTCCTCGTCTCCTTTGTCGACGGCATCGACGAGATCGACCCCACCGCCTGGGACGCCCTCGCCCCACCCGACGATCCCTTCACCACCTGGGCCTTCCTCCACGCCCTCGAGGCCAGCGGCAGCGCCACCGAAGAGACCGGCTGGCGCCCCCTGCACCTCGTCGCCGAGCGCGACGGCGTGCTGGTCGCCGGGGCGCCGCTCTACCTCAAGTCGCACAGCTATGGCGAGTACATCTTCGACTGGGCCTGGGCCGACGGCGCCCGGCGAGCGGGGCTGCGCTACTACCCCAAGCTCCTCTGCGCCATTCCGTTTACGCCGGCCACCGGGCGGCGCCTGCTGGGAGACCCGGCCCTGTCGCCCCTGCTCGTGTCGGCCATGAGCCACCTCGCCGAGGCGGCGGGACTGAGCTCGGCGCACGTGCTCTTTCACAGCCCCGAAGAGGCGGCGCTCTGGCCGGGGCCCTGGATCACCCGGCGCACCTACCAGCTCCACTGGGAGCACGCCGGCGAGACCACCTTTGAAGAGCACCTCGGCCGCTTCCGACACAAAGAGCGAAAGGAGGCCCGGCGCGAGCGGCGGCGGCCCGAAGAGGCCGGGGCGACGGTTCATGTGCTGCGCGGCGCCGAGCTCGACGCCGAGGCCTGGGCGGCCCTCGATGGCTTTTACCGCTCCACGGTCGACCGAAAGTATGGCGAGGCCTACCTCACCCCCACCTTCTTCGCCGAGGCTGGCGAGCGACTGGGCGAGCTGCCGCTGGCGGTGATGGCCCGCGTAGACGGCGAATGGGTGGCCGGCGCGCTGTGCTACCAGCGCGGCCAGAACCTGTACGGTCGGCACTGGGGCTGCAAGCCGGGCTTTGAGAAGCTGCACTTTGAGCTCTGCTACCACCGGCCGATTGAGCTGTGCATCGAGCGGGGCTGGACCCGCTTCGAGGCCGGGGCCCAGGGCGAGCACAAGCTGAAACGCGGGCTGCTGCCCCAGAACACCTACAGCGCCCACCTGATCGCGCATCCAGGCCTGCGGCGGGCGGTGGCGGCGGCGGTGGCGCAGGAGGGCGAAGGGGTGGAGGCCCAGATGGCGCTGCTGCGGGAGCACGGCCCCCACAAGTGCGAGGACTGACCTTCAGTACTGCAGCTCGGCGGTGGACAGACTGGAGGCCAGCCAGGGGCGGGGCAGGGGCGTGGCGAGGCGCTGGGGCGGGGCCTCGCAGACGAAGACAAAGGCGCGCCGGGGGTGGTCGGCGGTGTTGTCGCCCGAGGCATGCACCAGTCGACAGTGGTGAAAGGCAGCCGCCCCGGGCTGCAGCGAGGGGGTGACCACGCCTGTGGGGTCGACGTCGGGGATGCCCACCGCCTCCTGCATGCCGCCGATGGCGACATGGGTGCGGATGCCCTGGGTGTGCGAGCCGGGCAGGTAGCGCAGGCCGCCGCTGCAGGGGGTGGCCGGGTCGAGGGCGAGAAAGGCGTTGAGGCTGTTGTGAACAAAGGCCGGGTCGCGGTGGGCCTCGTCCTGGTGAAAGGGCAGGGCGCGGCCGACGCGGGGGGCTTTGTAGAAGATGCGGCCGCCGATGCGAAGGTCGGCCGGCGCGGCGCCGAGAAGGGCGGCGGCGGTGTGTCGCAGGCGGGGGCCGAGGGGCAGGGCTTCGAGGATCAGCTCCTCTTCGCGGCGCAGGCGCACCCACAGGGTGGTGGTGCCGTCCCATCCAAAGCCGCCGGCGGCCTGGGCGGACTCCACCCGCTCGACGAGAATGGCCTCGCAGAGGCGCTGCAGACCGGGCAGCTCGGCGGGGGGCAGGAAATCGGGGAGGGTGACATAGCCCTCGCGGGCAAAGTGGGCGATCATGGCGCCGCTCGGGGGCCCAGGTAGGCGAGGTAGAGGATGGCCTCTTCGAGACCGTCCAGGCCCAGCAGGGCGTGGAGGCGGTCGTCGTAGTAGCCGCAGGTGGTCATCATGCCGAGGCCGAGCCCCTCGGCGACCAGGGCCATGTTCTGGGCGAGGTGGCCGAGGTCGAGCAGGGCGTAGCGGTAGCCGCGATCGCCATACTTGCGCAGGGTGCGGCCGAGGGCGAGGCCATAGAGCACCACGAGGCTCGACTGACGCAGGCTGTCGCCATAAAAACAGGCCTTGGAGAGGGCCTCGATGGGGTCGCCGCGCGACAGCTCTTCGAGGGCATGGGCGCGGGGCGCGTAGTGGTAGATGCCGGCCGGCAGAGAGGTGACTGAGCGGGCGACCACATAGAGCTCAACGGGATACAGACCGCCGGCGGAGGGGGCGGCGCGCAAGGGCCGCAGGGCGCCGCTGGGCAGGGTCTCCTCGCCGGTGAGGCCGGCGCTGGCGCCAAGCAGGGTGGCCAGGGTGGACAGATCCAGGGGCCCTGGCGCGAAGCGCCGGCGGGTGCGGCGTTGGGCCAGGGCCTCGCCGAGGGAGAGGGGCAGGGGGCCCGGGGGCGGCAGGCGGCGCTGGGTCGCCGTTGAGAAGCGGCGGCCGGCGCCGGCCATCGCGGCCTCCTCGTCGGCGCTGATGTGCTCGGGGGGCCAGCCGCCGAGCGGGCTGTTGGGCTGCAGCGCCGTGTTGACATGGTAGAGCTCGGCCACCGAGGGCGCGGTCGGGGCCTCCACCCCCAGGGCGAGGCGACGCGAGAGGAGCGACGGCACGGCGGGCCTCAGGGAAAGGGGTGGGGGAGCGGGTTCCAGTCGATGGGAGACCGTCCACGACCGAGCCGGGCGGGGAGGGTGCGGGGGCGCGGCCCGCCGCGGTGGACGGCCTGGTGATCGACGTCGAGGGGCTGCATCTCGGGCACCAGCACCCGGGCGGCGGCGAAGCCGGCCGCGTGGATGTCCGAAGGGGTGATGTCGACCGCATAGGCGCTCATGCCGTTGCGGTCGAGCTCCTCGATGAGCCAGGACAGTCCTTGCTCGCCGTCGATCGGCGGGCGCGGCAGGGCGGTGAGAGAGAGCTCTCCCTCGGGGCGCAGCCAGCGCAGCATGCCCTCGTGCAGGGCCGGGTCGACGGCGTGGGCGAGGGCGTGGTGGCGCAGGTTGCGGATGTTGCGGCCGTCGGCGGCGGGCACAAAGTCGGGCTCGGACTCGGCGAGGCGGGTGATGCCGTGCAGCGAGAGGAAGGCCTCTTCGAGGGCCTGGCGCAGGGCCTCCACGGGGTCGGCGTCTGCGCCGGTGCCCACCGTGAGGAGCGGGATGTGGGGCCCGGTGGCGACAAAGGCGCCGAGGATGACCGGCACGGCCACATCGAGAGAGAGCACCCGACCACAAAAACGGTATCCACGCTGCTCGGTGAGGGCGGCCAGGGGCCCCAGGGCGGCGTTGGACAGACCGTCGAGGGACAGCGCCGGCGAGGACAGTTGGGCCGACCAGCAGGTCATGAAGGCGTCGCGCTCGATCACCTCCAGGAGCGCGCGGCGGACGGCCTCGTAGAGGGTGGCGTGGGCGGCAAGACCGGTGGAGACCTGGGCGGGCACCACCCGGGCCTCGCCGGGGGCCAGGGAGTAGGGAATGTACACAAAGGCGGCCGGCACCCAGGCCGGGCGGTCGGCGGTGAGGTTCCAGCCGCGCACCCAGCACACCGGCGTGTCTTCGGTGAAGGGCACGCAGGGAAAGGCCGGATCGGCGTACTGATCGGGGGCGAAGAGGGCGAAGCGGGCCGGCGGGATGGCCTCGGGGCCGAGCTGCCGGGCGGTGGCGAGCACGGCCTGGCCGGGGTCATGGGCGGCGGCGCTGTAGCGCTCGATGCTCTCGCCGATGGCCTTGATCATGGCGCGGCGGGGGTCGAGGGCGCTGGCGTTGCCTTCGTTCAGGGCACGGCGCCCGAAGACCGGCCGGGTGTCGGCCTCGACGCTGCGGGCCCACCAGATGGCCGGATCGCGGGGGGCGCGCTCGACCCACTCGACCTTCGTGATGAGGCCGGTGCGGGGACTGACCAGCCGGCGGGCCCGCAGCAGGGCCTCGTCGAGGTCGGGGATGGGGCTGTGGCGCAGGCGGGCGCGGGAGAGGCGGTCGGCGCTCATGGGGCCCCGCCGCGCCGATCCCAGGGGTCGAGGGGTGGGAGGACCGGGCCGCAGGTGGGGCAGCGCGGCGCGCGCAGGATGGGGTGCAGGGCGGCGGCGGGGCTGCCGGCGTCGAGCTCCCACTGCTGGCCAAAGGTGGTGGCCGGCGCGAAGGCAGACAGCGCGCGGACGGCCTCCAGGGCGGCCTGGGCGGCCAGGGCGGTGAGGTGGGGGCGCAGGTGGCCTTCGTCTACGGGGGCCTCGGCGGTGGCCCGCAGCCAGGCGGCGTGGCCGTCGCGCTCGCGGTGGCCCGAGAGGCGGGTCTGATAACAGTCATAGCAGGCGGTCTGTCTGGGCACGACCATCGGGCCGAGCAGGCCGGTGGTGCCCTCCAGGGCCACGTGCAGCCAGCGCGCGCCGGCGGCCAGGGCCCGGCGGTTGATCGCCGAGAAGGCGCCCTGGCCGGGGTCGATGCGGGCCGCGATCACCAGATCGGCGCGGCCCCAGTCGGCCTCGGGCCCCTCAAGGGTGAGGCCGAGCGGGCGCAGGTGGCCGGCGATGGGGGTGGTGAGCGCGGCGTCGCCGATGAGGATCACGGTGGCGCCGCGCAGGTTGCGGAGCAGCAGCGCGGGGTCGGCGCCGTAGTGCGAGAAGAAGGCCAGGGTGGGCGCGTCGGCCGGGCTGTCGGCCTCGGGGGCCTCTTGGAGGGCGCCGTGGCTGCGCAGCAGCTTCAAGAAGAAGAGCACCACGCCGGGGAGGTAGCGCCCGCGCAGGGCGGCCTCGATCTCGTCGAGGCTGTGCTGGCCCTGGAGGAGGGGGGCGGTGGCTTCGTAGAGGGCGATGAAGAGGGGACTGTGCAGCGGCAGCGCGTACTGGGCGCCCCGGAGCTCCATCCGCTCGTCATCGAGTCGGATGGGCACCAGCCAGGGGGCCAGCCGGGGCCGACGGGGGAGGCTGCGGCCGGCGATGTCGGCGGCGCCGTGAATTGCGTCGGCCATGGCAGACCCCCGCGGCGGGCTTCAGGGACAGGAGCAGCAGCAGGAGCCGACCACCGCACTTGGATCGCTGAGGCGCTTGAGGTCGCGCATCTCGCGGTGCAAGGTGGCCTCGCCGGTGTGGATGGCGACCAGGGCCAGGGAGATCATCTGCTTGTTGGTGAGGCGGTAGCGCTTCTGGAAGCGCACGCCGTTCTCCCGGGCGAGGTCGCGGGCGTCCTGATCGCTCATCAGCGCCGAGAGGGCCGCCTGAAAGCGCATCTCGGCGTCTTGGAGGGGGTTTGCCTCGGCGTCCACTGCGTCGCTCTCGGCGGCCGTGGCGATGGACTTGGAGTGGTCATCCAGCAGGATCTGAAGGGCGGCGATCTCGTTGCTGCATTCCCCTGGATCGGAGATCGCTTCGCTCGAAGGGGGCTCGGAACCGGACATCGGCGGTCGACTGAGGGCGGAAACGAAGAGATCCATGCGAGCCCCTTATGGAGTGGAGTGAAAGGGTCGAGCCAGACGGAAGCTCAGTTGGTGCTCCCGCGCGAAAGGTAACACACCGCGCCGCAGGCCTGCGCGGGTCCACGCGACGGTATCTAAAAATCCGCCACCCTTGGTGACACGAATGTCCCAGTGCAGAATCGGCGTTGCACCGAGCACCCGGCCCTGCTCGCTCACCGGGGGCCCACCCTCCCAGATCACGTCGGCGCAGAATTCCTGGGCATTCCCAGCGAGACCGACCACACCATAGGGGCTCTGGTCCAAGGTGGGCGCGTCCACGCGGGCCGGCAGCGGCATTTGGCCGTGCGACTCCAGCATGTGGCACCAGGCCGGGTCGAACTCATTGCCCCAGGGGTAGCGCCGACCGTCCACGCCCCGCGCGGCCTTCTCCCACTCCATCTCCCAGGGCAGACGCCAGGGCTGGCCGGTGCGGGCGGCGTACCAGGCGGCGTAGGCGGTGGCGGCGAAGTGATCCACGTTGAGGATCGGCCAGCCCGGCTCCCAGGCGATGCCATAGGCGTTCGGCCCGCCCATGCAAAACTGTCCATCCGGGGTTCGACCGTAGATGAGGGGGCCGAGGGTCATCGGCCCGCTGCCCATCTCGCGGGGCGCGTAGCGCTCGGCCTCTTCGGCGCGGCCCTGGGCGAGGAGGTCGTTTAGAAAGATCAAATATTCTGTATTGGAGACCGGCCGTGACTGGATGACAAAACCATCCAGCCAGAGACGACGGCGGGGCAGCGCGGTGCGCGGGCCAAAGTCATCGGTGCTCTCGCCGCTCTCAAACCAGCCAGCGGGAACGTAGACCTCACCGGGGCCCAGGGAGCCTGCGGGGGGCAGGGCGATGGGGCAGGCGGCCCCTTCAGGGGTCTGTCCATCCCAGTGTTGTTCGCGGCCGATGGAGATGGGATACAGAACGGTCTCGAAGCCGGGATGCTCGATGCGGGCGAGGTAGCTGCCCCGGGCGAGGGGATGGTCGAGGATCGGCGTCTGGCCGATCTCGCCGACCTCATCGAGCTCCAGGCGGCGATCGCGGGCCTGGTAGCGCAGCAGGGTGACCCGGGCGCCCGGGGGCGTGGTCTGCAGGGAGAGCCGGCCATCGCCGCGCAGCCAGGCCGCGGCGGCGCCGTCGTCATGGGCCCGGATCTGGGCGCTCAGGCGCAGCACCTCGCCGGTGGCGCCGGCGGCTTCGGCTTGAAGGAGTTGCTCACAGTAGACCTCGACGAGGGCGCGGCGGGCCCCGGCGTGATCGGGGGCCTGCTGAAGGGCTGCCTGCAGCCGCTCGTCGATGGGGGGGTTGTCGTGCGCCCCGGTCTGCTGTTCGGCGGCGGCCGCGTCGAGCTAGCGCCAGGCGGCGCGGCGCATGTCGGCGGGCAGGAAGCCGGGGATCTGCGCCAGGGCGGCCTGGGCGGCGGCGCGGCGG
>JBEIQK010000385.1:0-6058 GCA_040376505.1 Alphaproteobacteria bacterium
AGGCCGGCGAGGGCACCGACACCGGCGCCAGCGGCGCCGAGGGCAGCGATGGGGGCGGCGACGACACCAGCGCCCCCACCCTGGAGCCCGCCTGCACCGAGCCCCGCGAGATGGAGTGTGTCGATCAGCTCATCCTCGACCTGTCGCTGCACGACGACAAGGTGAGCGAGGGCGAGGTCAGCACCACCACCGAGGGCGCCGACTTCATCACCTTCATCGACGCCAGCGCCGGCGGCATGAACGGGGCCGCCCGCAACCCCTGGGTCTACGTCAAGTTCAGCGCCGATGGGGCCACCCGCGTCGACATCGACGACGAGACGGCGCTGGAGAGCATGGACTGGGACATGGCCCTGCGCCGCTTCATCGTGCGGCTCAACGGCGGCTCGTCGGGCCCCTCCTGTGTCGGCGCCGTCGGCTTCTTGGAGTCCACCTACGAAGACTTGAACGCCGTGCCCGAGGGCCTGGAGTTCGGCTACGACGACTACTACACCGATGACTGCACGATCATCAACGACAGCTCCGGCCTGCCCGACAGCCCCCAGGTGGTGATGGCCCCCTGGTGGGAGTACCCCGGCTGCGTGGCCACCACCGACGTGCCCTTCCTCGTCCAGCTCGCCGACGGCCACGTCATCAAGCTGCGGGTCGAGGCCTACTACGGCACCGGCCAGGACGAGTGCGATGAGAGCGGCAGCCCGGGCAGCGACTCGGCCTTCTACACCCTGCGCTGGGCCGTGGTCCTGTGATCCTCCTCCTCGTCTCCCTCGCCCAGGCCGCGCGCCCCGACGAGGGAGGCGGGCTCTTCCACTTCGACGCCACCGACGTCCTCGCCACGGTGGACGGCCCCGGTGGGCGGGTGCGCGTGCACTTCTCGGTGGAGGGCCCCAACGTCACCCTCCTCGACGATGACGATGGCAGCGGCGCGCCTGACTTCGCCGAGTTGGTGGCCGAGCGGGCCGAGGCCGTGCTGGCTCTGGATGAGGCCCTCGGCTTTCGGCCGCCCCTGGCCGAGTCCGAGGTGGGCCTGGGGCCGCTGGGCGGCTCCGACGCCTTCGACTTCTACCTCGTGGACTTCGGCGGCTCGTCCGACGGCCAGTTCGCCACCGATCGCTGCGTCGACGGCGTGTGCGCCGGCCACATGCTGATGGAGAATGACTTCGCCGGCTACGGCTACCCCAGCCTCTCCGTGGCCATCGACATCCTCACCAGCCACGAGCTCTTTCACGCCGTGCAGGCCGCCTACAATGGCACCCAGCCCTCCTGGATGTCCGAGGGCATGGCCGTTTGGGCCGAGCACGCCTTCGTGCCCGAGAACGACGACTTCCTGGGCTTCTGTTCGGCCTACATGTCCGATCTGGGCCGCAGCCTGGACAGCCCGCCGGCCGGCTCGGTCTCCTCCTTCTCCTACGGCACTGCCCTCTTCTTCTCCTTCCTCGAAGAGGTGGTCGCGACCGAGCTCCTCGTCGAGATCCAGTCCCAGATGGAGGGCCGCGACGAAGACGAGGCCGCCCAGGCCATCGCCGACGCCCTGGCGGCGCGCGGCACGGGCTTTGAGGGGCTCTGGCCGCAATTCGCCCGCTGGAACCTCGGCAGCGGCCGGCGCGCCGGGGCGATGGAGAGCTACCCCTTCGCCAGCGAGCTGCGCGGGGTCAGCGCGGAGGCCGATGGCAGCGCGATTGTCGACGACAACCGCTTCTACCCCCTGGCCGCCACCTACTACCGGCTCAACCACGCCGGCGGCCCGCTCACCTGGTCCACCTTTGAGGACCCCGCCGGCCTGCACTTCTCCCTGCACCCGGTGGTGGATGGCAGCGAGGATGGCGAAGTGGGCGAGGCCCTCGTCGACTGGGCCCCCAGCGGCCCCGGCGAAGTGGCGCTCGGCGATCTCGACGCCGGCGGCTACTGGTTGGTGGGCAGCTACCCCCAGATGGCCGATCAGAGCGTGAAGATCGCCTTCTGCCTGGGCGGAGCCGATGCGATGGAAAGCTGCCAGGCCGGCGAGGACACCGGCGGTGACAGCGGCCTCGACACCGCCCTCGACAGCGCCACCCCCGACGACGCGCCTGCGGGTGAGGGCGGCGGCAAAGGCGGCTGTGACAGCGGCGCCATCGGCGGTCTCGGCGGTCTCAGCCTCCTGTTGATGGGGCTGGGCGCCCGGCGCCGCGCGGGCTGAACTTCACCGTCCACCTCCGCATCGGCCGGCATCGCCGCTGAGCGTCGGTCTGTGGAGGTGAACCATGGGCATCTTTGCCATCGCGGCATCATTGGGCATTGGGGTCTGGTTGATCGGGCGGATGTTGGGCGCCCGGTCGGTGGAGGCAGAGGGTGCCAGCACCCTCCGCACGAGCATGTCGGGGGCTCAGGACGTGTCCAGCGAGATCTTCGGCGCGCTGGGCGGACCGGTCGCGCCGGACTTCGGGCCTGCCCCGGCGAGCGGTCTGGAGGTCGATCCCCGAAACAATCTGCAGATCAACCCAGCGGAGATCACGGCGCCGCCGCCCTCCTGGGAGGTCGGGCCGCCAACCAGTCCGCCCAGGCCGCAGGATCGTTGAGGTTCAAGAGCAGGCTGGGGTCGGCCCCCTCGATCGGCGTCGCGCCGAGGAGGAGCTGATCGAGACGGGCCGCCGGCAGGTGGGGCCGCACCGCCCCCACCCGAAAGGCCACGGGATGCCCCCCTTGGCCCTGAAAGCTGGCCACCGCCGGCCCCGACGCTGCGAGGAGCGCCGCGATCAGCGAAGGCGGCGCGGGCGGGGCGTCGATCGGCGTGAAGAGAACGCGATCGTCGTCGTGCAGGCCGGCGAGAGCGAGGGCCAGCGAGTCGCCCAGGTGGCCGCGCGCCCAGTCGAGGTTGTCGACGCGCTCCACGCCCGGTGGGAGGGTCGCGGCGATAGCCTCGGCGGCGGACCCCAGCACCACCCGGCGTCGATCCACCTGGCCAGCCAGCCCGGCGAGGTGAACACCGAGCAGGGTCGAGCCCTCCAAGGGGAGCAGGGCCTTGGGCTGGCCCATGCGGCGCGAGCCCCCCGCCGCTACGATGATGCCGATGGTGCCCATCTTCTCCCTCTTCCACCCCGCGCGACGGTGCCGATGACCCTCATCCTCTTCCTCTTCGCCTGCGGGGTCAAGGCGCCGCCCCGCGAGCCGCTGGGCCCGCCCCAACGCTACCGCGCCGACCTCGTGATCGACGTCACCACCGAGGCCGTCGACGCCAGCGGCGCGCCGGTCGCGGCCCTGGCGCCGCTCGGCGCCTTCTCCCAGCGCTACCAGCTCGATCTCAGCCTCGCCTTTGTCCGCGACTACCGCGACGGCTCCGAGGGCCTGCTGCTCCGCTTCGAAGGCGGCTCCGCCCGCGCCGAGGCCGAGGGCGCCGCGCCGATCACGCCCGGCCTCGTCGGCCGCAGCCTGGAGCTGCGCCGGTTCCCCGATGGCGAGGTGCTCAACATCGGCCTGCTGCAGCACGCCGCCGGCGGCGACCGCCATGGCGAGCTCTTCGACCTGCTGGCCCCGGTGCTGAGCCCGCGGCCCCCCGATCTGCCCGAGGTCGGCGCCACCGAGCTGCGGACCGCCCGCTGGCCGGCCTTCCTCGACCGCCAGCGGGGCTGGTGGAGCACCCTGGAGGCCCGCTGGACCCTGCTTGCCACCGAGCGCATCGGCCCGGATCGGGCCTGGAAGCTCTCCTACGAGGGCCGCTGGAAGGTGGACGGCGGCGATCGCAGCCAGGGCGCGCCGATCGAGGTCACCGGCGAGGGGCCGGCCCGCGGCACCGTCTGGCTCGGCCAGGCCGATCACACCCTCATCCGCCACGAGCTGGACTGGACCCGCGCCATCGCGATCACCTACCCCTCGGCCCCCCAGGGGCCGGTGGTGGTGCGCCAGCGCCAGCAGACCCGCGGCACCGTGGAGCGACTGCCATGATCGCCCTTCTCGCGCACCTCGCCCTCACCCCGATCGAGCGCGACGCCCTGCCGATCCCCCGCTACCTCGACGAGGTCACTGTCAGCGCCGCGATCGCCGCGGTGCCCTGGTCCTCCTGCCCCGGCGGCGCGGCCCAGGTGGTGTCGGTGCGCCTGCGGGTCGATCCGGTCGGGCGGGTCCTGGTCGACGATCTGCCGCAGCAGCCCTGCGTCGTTGGCCTGCTCCGGGCCATCTCCCTGGGCCCCCACGACGAAGAGCTCGCCCAGATCGCGCTCGATCTGCCGATCACGCCGACCCAGGTGGGCCCGCCCCTGGCTGTCCGCCTGTTGTCCCGCCCCGTGGATCCGCTGTTCCTGTGGACGCCACTTGCGCTGTCTGTGTCCGAGCGCCGCGCTCTGTTGATGGCTTTGGGGCTGCAAAGTGACGGGTGGGCGCCCGCCGTAATGCCGGCGGCGCCCCACGAGGGCCCCGCCGGGGAGTAGACTTCGGCGGATCGTGGCTCGACCTTCGACCCGACTGCGCGGAGCGGCCCCCGAGGCGAGGGGGCGCGGAGAGGCTGGGTATGGAACTGGATGAACGGCTCAAGCAATGGACCGCCGGCTGCCTCTGGGTGAGCGATCCGGGGCTTATGGTGCAGCTCGTGCCGGCCCTCGCTGCCGAGACGCCGCCCTTGCTGGAGCTGCCAGGGCCCCGCGGCGAGGCCGTCAGCGGGCTCGTCCTCACCTGCGTGGTCGACCTCACCGGGCCGATCCTCAGCGTGATCCGCGCCGAGGCCAGCCAGGTGCTTGCCGGGGCCGCCGCCCTTCGCCTCGAAGAGATCCCCGCAGCGGAGATCGGCAAGGACCCGCTGGTGCTCGAGCTCACCCGCGAGATCGAGCAGACCCGCTGGCCCGGGCTGCGCTCCCAGGGGCTGCCCAGCCTCGCCGCGGCCTGGATCTGCGCCCAGGCGGCGGCGGGTCGGGCCGCCAGCCTGCCCGGCGTCGACCCCACCCTGGCCCGGAGCTGCGATGAGCTGGTGGGCAAGATCAACGCCCTGGAGACGGCCGCCCGTGGGCGCGCCCTGGCCCGCCTCGCCTGGGCGGTGGCCGGTCGGGTGGCCGCCGCCGTCAACCTCGCCAGCCGGGCCGATGCGCGGGTCGACAGCGGCGGTCTGTTTCGGGCCCTGATGCCCAATCCGCTGGTGATGGTGGCCCCGCGGGGCGAGGCGCCGCCGGCCTTGCCGCTGGTGGCCGCCGTGCTGGGCCTCACGGTCGATCCGCAGCTCCTGGCGGCCCTGGTCCCCACCGCCGCGGCGGCGCTGGGCGCCCACGCCGCCCGGGTGGGCCGCAACAAGGCCGAGCCGGCCGATCTCGCCCTGGCGGCGCTGCTCCCGCGATCGGAGGGGCCGCCCGACGCGATGGCGGTGCTCCTCCACCCGGTCGCCAGCGTGGCGCTCCTGGCCGGCCTCCCCGATCTGATCGACGCCAAGGGCCTGATCGCCGCGGGCGTCTCCAAAGACATCGCCCGCAGCATGGGCGACCGCGTCACCCTGCGGGCCCTGGCCTCGCTCTGGGGCGATCTGCGCCTGGCGCTCCTTCGCTGGGATGTGCTCAGCGCCTTGCTCGCCCGCGCCTATCCGGTGCGCTTTGACGCGGGGCGCTGGCATGGGCCCTACGGCGTGATCCCCGACGGCAAGTGGTCGATGATGGTGCCGCGCACCGCCAATGTGCAGGCCGTCCACGCCGTCGTGGCCGTCAAGCTGACCCCCCTGCGCGAGGCGCTGGGCGAGGCGGCCCGGCGTCGGGGCCTGCGCAGCGCCACCGGGCCCCTCTCGCGCCTGTGGTCGGAGGCGATCCACCGCTCGGCCGCGGTGGCCGAGACCCTGGTGGCCGAGCATGGGGTGGCCGTCTTCGCCAACGTCAACGCTGGCCTCGCCTTCGCCCGGGCCTTTCGCGCCCGCGTGGCCGCCACCACTGAGCTGCCGATGGGCCCCGGCCAGGAGGCCACCCCGGTCACCGGCGGTGTGGCCCTCCCGGTCGGGCTGGCGGTGGGCGGCGTGCTGGGCGGCTCGGATGGCCGTGCCACCTGGCTCGGCGGGGCGCCGGTCACCGAGGCCCTGAGCCTCGCCGGCCTGGGCCCGGCCGACGGCGTCGGCGAGGCCGCCCTC
>JBEIQK010001083.1:0-1761 GCA_040376505.1 Alphaproteobacteria bacterium
CCGCCGCGCCGCCCCGGCCCCCGCCGCCCGCCCCGCCGCCCTTCGCCCAAAGCGCCCATGGCCACTTGCAGGTCGCACTGGTGGCCCGCCACATGGGCATCACCCTGCCGGGGCCCGTCGATCCGGCGGTCGCCGCCCTCGATCCGCGGGCCTTCGCCACCGATCCCCTGCGGCCCCTGCGCCTGCTCACCGCCCTGCTCGAGGAGTTTCCGGTCAGCGTCGCCCTGGCCGGCCTGGATCGCGCGCGGGCCTACCTCACCGCCCCGACGGGCCTCGCGGCCTGCCTCGCCGATCATGGTGTGGTGGCCACCTCCTTCGCCGCCTTCCTGGCACCCGAAGCAGGCCCCCTCGGCGCGGTGGAGGCGGCCCTGGCTCGCTGCCGGCGCCCGGCACCCCGCCGCCGCGGCCTCAGCCCCGGGCACGCCGTGATCGAGCTGCCGGCCGGCGGGCTCCAGGCCTGGCTGGGCCTCGCCGCGAAGCTGGGCGCCGAGCCAGCCCGGGCCGTGGCCGAGGGCCTGCGCCTCGACCCGCCCGCGCTGCCCCTCGATGTCGTTGAGCTGGTGCTGATCCAGCCCCAGGCGGGGGGCGGCTTTGTGCCCAGCGTCGAAGAGGGGCCCTTCGCCGCCTTGCTCCGGCGCTTGATGGCCGGAGAGGCCGACGCGGCCGCGCTGATCGCGGTGCTGGGGCAGTCGGGCCTCGAAGAAGCCGAGGCCCACGAGATCCTCGACGGCCTGCGGGCCGAGGGCCTGCTGGTCGACGGTTAGAGCACCATGCGCACGCCCGGCAAGGCGCCCAACATCGCGTAGGTGGAGCGGATCTCATCGGCGCTGGTGACGAGGACGCCGATGCGCACCGAGGTGTAGGCGCCCTTGCTGGAGGAGGCCTGGCCCACCGTCTCGACGCGCCGGCCCAGGTGCGCCTCGACCGCGGAAACGCAGCGCGCTTCGACGCCATCGGCGCTGTGCGCCAGGGCGCGAAACTCAAAGACGCTGGGAAATTCGACGAGGTCTTCAAAGCGGGCTTGGGGCTGCGACATGATGCGGCCCTAACCCCCGAGGTCGGGATGCTCCAGGCCCTCTCCCTCGACGCTGGCGGCACCCTGCTGCGCGTCGCCGCCCCCGTGGCGCAGACCTACGCCGAGGCCGCCCACGCCCTCGGTCACCCCGCCGAGACCGCGGCGGTCGCCCTTCGGCTTCGGCGGGCCTTCGCCCGGCCCTGGAGCGGTCGGCGCTATGTCGGCGACGGGCGGCCCTTCTGGCGGGCCCTGGTGGCCGAAGCCGTGGGAGTCGACGACGCGGCGCTGCTGGAGCGCCTCTACGCCCACTACGCCGAGCCTGAGGCCTGGATCGTCGATGCGGCGGCGCTGCAACTGCTGGAGGAGGCCCGGGCCCGCGGCCTGCGCACGGCCCTGGCCTCCAACTGGGATCTCCGGCTTCGGCCCCTGCTGGTGGCCCTGGGCCTCGCCGATCGCTTCGATCACTTGCACATCTCCGCCGAGGTGGGCGTTGAGAAGCCCGATCCGGCCTTCTTCACCGGGCTCTGCGCGGCGCTGGACGTGCCGCCGGGGGCGCTGCTGCACCTCGGCGACGACGCCATCGCCGATCTGCAGGGGGCCCAGGCCGCTGGCTGCGGCGCGGTCTTGTGGCGCCCAGAGCAGCCCTGGGCGCTGCCGCGCTCAGAGCTCGGCGCGCAGGCCGAGCAGGGGCACAAAGGCGGGGCCCACCACCTGCGCTGACTCGGAGTAGTCGTAGCTGTAGACGG
>JBEIQK010000123.1:0-12042 GCA_040376505.1 Alphaproteobacteria bacterium
CATAATACGTATCGGTTCCATCAGGATTAATCCAGTAGTTTCCATCCCCCGTTGACGCGCCCTGGTCCAGGATGTCTTTACACGACAGTGCTGGACAGGCAGCGTCTTGGCCATAACAGTCGGTGGAGACGGTGTCAGACACCAACGCGCTGCTTGCGGTGCCGTCGTCCGCGAGGACATCGCAGGACCAGGTCTCGCCGGCACCGACATCCGCGCCATTGACGACGCTGTCGGTCAGGCTGTCGGTGGCGGAGGTGTAGGCGACGCCGTCGACGTCCCAGTCGAAGGTGTAGGTGATGGCGTCGCCGTCGGCGTCGGCGCTGGCGGTGACGACGCTGCAGGTCAGCGCGTCGCCGGCGACTGGATCGGCAGGCGTGACCTCGATGGCGGGGGCCGTGGGCGGGGTGTTGGAGACCGTGACCGCGGCGCTGGTCGCGGCGTCGGTTGAGACGCCGTCGCTGGCGGTGACGGTGACGGTGACGTCCTGGTCACGGCTGAAGTAGCTCAGGCCAGACAGGGTGCTGCTGGCGCCGCTCCGGACCAGAGAACCGTCCACATACCAGGCGTAGGTGTAGGAGAGGGTGTCCCCATCGGCGTCGGCGGCCGAGACGGTCGCGGAGAGGGTGTCATTGGTGTAGACGGTGGAGGGGGAGAGGGAGACGCCGCTGACGACGGGGGCGGTGTTGCCGATGGTGAGGCTGGTGGTGGCGGCGCCGCTGCCGCTCTTGCCGTCGCTGGCGGTCACGGTGCAGGCCACGAGGTCGCCGGCGGTGAAGGCGCCGGCGAGGGTGCTCGACGCGCTGCCGGTGCTGGTGGCGGCGGTGGTGGCGCCGTCCACCGTCCAGGCGAAGGTGAGGGCGGTGCTGTCGGCGTCGGCGTCCGTCGCGCTGCCGGCGCAGGTCAGCGTGCTGGTGCGGGTGGCGCTGGCGGGGGTCAGGGAGGCGGCGGCGACCGGGGCGCGGTTGCCAAGCGTGAGGCTGGCAGCGCCGGTGGCGGTGCCGCCGTCGGTGTCCGTCGCAGTCACCGTGCAGGCAATGTCCTCGCGCGAACCGGCCAGCGCGCTGGTGAGGGAGAGGGTGGCGCCGCTGCCGAGGGTGGTGCCGTCGCTGGTGTTGGTCCACCGGTAGGCGAGGGCGGGGCTGCCGCCGTCGGCGTCGGCGGCGGTGGCGGCGCAGGTCAGCAGATCATTGTTGTAGGCGGTGGACGGAGCGATGCTGACGGCACTGAGGGTGGGATTGGTGTTGAGAACTGTGGCCGTGGCGCTGCCGGTGCCGCTGCCGCCGTCGGTGTCGGTGGCGGTGGCGGTGCAGGTGAGGATGTCGCCCGGGTTCTGGGCGGCGGTGACGGTGAGGGTGGCGCCGGTCGCGCCGGTGGACCAGGCGTAGGTGAGGGTGGGGCTGCCTCCGTCGGCGTCGGTTGCGTTGGCGGCGCAGGTGAGGGTGTCGCCGACACGGGCGGTGCTGGGCGACACGGTGGTGGCGCTGACGACGGGGTTTGTATTGCGGACGGTGGCAGAGGCGGTGCCGGTGTCGCTGGCGCCAGAGGGGTCGGCGGCGGTGGCGGTGCAGGTGAGTACGTCGCCCGGATTGTTCGCGGCGGAGAGGGTGAGGGTGGCGCCAGTCGCGCCGCTGGACCAGCGGTAACTGAGGGTGACGGTGTCGCCATCGGCGTCGGTGGCGGCGGCGGCGCAGGTGAGGGTGTCGCCGACGGCGCCGGTGGAGGGGGTGACGGTCACGGCGGAGAGGACTGGGCCGGTGTTCGCGATGGTGACGGTGTTGGAGGCTACGGCGGGGCCGGCGTCGGTGGCGTCCCGGGGGTTGACGAGGCAGGTGACGTCGTCGCCGGCGTTAAAGGAGGCGCC
The DNA here is from genome assembly GCA_040376505.1 of Alphaproteobacteria bacterium. Lineage (GTDB taxonomy): Bacteria > Myxococcota_A > UBA796 > UBA796 > UBA2385 > JBEIQK01. The sequence goes on from JBEIQK010000123.1 coordinate 1,862, forward strand.
GGTGAGGGTACGGGTGGTGGTGGCGATGGTGGAGCCGTTGACGGTCCAATCGTAGGTGTAGGTAAAGCTGGTGGTCCCGTCGGCGTCGGTGGTCAGTCCCGGAGTGCAGGTGAGGGTGTCGCCCTCGGTGGCGGGGTCGGGAGAGAGGGTGACGCTGGCCAGGACAGGGGCGGTGTTGCCGATGGTGACGGTGCTCGCGAGGGGGGTGCCGAGGTCGGTGCCGTCACCCGGGGTGACGGTGCAGGTGACCAAGTCGCCACTGGCGAAGGCGCCGGTGAGGGTGGCGGCGGTGCCCACGCTGCGGCCGCCGATGGTCCAGGCGTAGGTAGTGTGGTCGCTGTCGCCGTCAGCGTCCTGGAAGCCGGTGTAGGTGCAGGTGAGGGTGCTCGTGACGGTGGGGCTGGTGGGATTGACGGACACAGCCGCGATGAAGGGGGCGGTGTTGCCGATGGTGATGGTGTTGGAGCTGCGGGGGGCGCCGTCGTCAAGGCCGTCGGTGGGGGTGGCGGTGCAGGTGACGGTGTCGCCGCGGGCGAAGAAGCTGTCGTCCAGTGTGTCGCTGTTGTACCCGAGGGTAGAGCCGGCGACGGTCCAGTCGTAGCTCAGTCCTACCGTGTCGCCGTCGAGGTCGGCGGTGGCGCCGGCGGTGCAGACCAGGATGTCTCCCGCGTAGGCAGGGTCGGGGGAGAGGGAGAGGGCGGCGAGGGTGGGGGCGGTGTTCGCGATGGTGAGGGCGGCGGTGGCGGCGGCGCTGGTGGCGAGGCCGTCGGTGGCGGTGACCTCCACGCTCCAGCGTTGGCCCCGGGTGGTGGCGCTGGCGGGGAGGAGGGCGCTGGCGCTGGCGCTGGAGGGGGTGCCGTCGACGGACCAAGCGTAGAAGTAGGAGAGGGTGGCGCCCTCGGGATCGATGGCGGCGCGGTCGAGGTTCACCCGGAGGTCGTCGTCGCTGGCGGCGGGATCGGGGGAGAGAGAGATGAGGGGGGCGGAGGGGGCACCGTTTACGGTGAAGGCGCGGAGGGCCGAGGCATAAAAGCCGTCGCTGTCGGTGACGGTCACGGTGAGGGCGTGGTCGCCGACGGAGAGGCCGGCGTCGAGGAACTGGGAAGTGCCGTCGCTGTCGGGGGCGCCTTCGCGGAGGAGGCCGTCGATGTTGCTCTCCCAGCGCACCACGAGATCGCTGGGGCGGTCTTCGCCGTCGGCGACAGTGGCCAGGAAGGCCAGGGATTCGCCTTCGTTCACGACCTCGCCGTCGAGGGGGGCTTCGAGGGTGATGGTGGGAGGCGAGCCAACGGTGTAGACCATCAGGGCGCTGCAGGTGGCGCCGACCTCGTCTTCTACCTGCATGGTGATGACGTGGGTGTTGACGGAGAGTGCGGAGGAGGCGAGCAGGACGTTGCCGCTGCTGTCGGGGGTGCTGGTGCCGATTGGGCCGTCTTTGTCGCTCGACCAGGTGACGGAGAGCCAGTCGGCGGCCACATCCACGTCTGTCGCGGCGCCCCGGAAGGTGATGAGGGCGCCCTCTTCTCCGGACGAGCCATCCAGTGGCGCGGTGATGGCGCAACTGGGGGCGGAATTGGGCGCGCCGACCTCGATGGTGACCGACTCCACAGCCTCGTTGCCGGCGCTGTCGAGCACGTGCAGCTCGATGGCGTGCTCGCCTTCGTCCAGGGTGTCATAGCCGAGGATCTCGCCCGTGCTGGTGGGGGCGGCCTCCACGCCGAGCGCTCCGGTGAGGGAGGACTCCCACCAGACGGTGAGGGTCTCGGCGGGGTCTTCGGTGTCGCTCACCTCGCCCTCAAAGGTGATGAGCTGGTCGGCGTAGTAGACCCCGGCGGCGTCGGGGGCGAGGATGCGCGCCTCGGGCGGACTGTTCGGGAGGACGGTAAGCGCGGCCCGGGCCACGCCGGTGGCGCCGGCGGAGTCGCGCACTTCGAGGCGCAGCTCGGCGTCGGCCGCGGGTGCGGCGGCCTCGCAGGCGGTGCTGCCGTCGTCGGCGGGGGGCGCGCTGGGGCAGGCAACGGCGTCGCCGAGGTACCAGGTCACCGACAGCTCTGTGGCCTCGTGATTGGGGTCGCTCACCGAACCGGTCATCGCCAGCGTTGTTCCGGCCAACACCTCGGCGCCGTCGGCGGGGCTGGTGATCGTGGCCTGGGGCTCGCTGTTGAACTTGGTGACGCCAGCATCGGAGCAGGCCATGGCCGAAAGGGACAGGAGGATGCTGCGGTAACCAAACATGGGCAAACCCCTGAATTTTCGGACGGGCGCGTGTGGGGGCCGGCCGTGGAACGGCAGGTCGGCGGCACGTTCGGGCTTTAACCCGCGGGTGGACGGACCCATCGGCGGACCCAGCCTGGTCCGACCCCCAGCGGGCCTCCACCTCGGGGCCGTCGCGAGGCCGGGTGAGGGGGGCGCCAGCGAAGGGGAAGGCGCTCAACCGGTTGGTCTCCAGGGACTGGTGGTCGGCGACGGCGCCTGCCTGCCCAGGCGGCGCAGCGGAGGCTCGGTGGCCGGATCCCGCTCGGCGTGTAGGGCCTGCCGTGTGCGCGCCGCCTGAAGCAGGCGCTTTCGCAGCATGGCGGTGTCGCCCACCACCGCGCGGGAAAGCGCGCCCAGAGACACCCGCAGGCTGTGATCGTCCAAGGAGCTGGCCAGGCGCTCGATGGGCAGGGCGCAGAGGCAGGCAACCATGTCTTCCTTGTGGGCGCCCAGCGGGAGGGACACCCGGTTGGACCGGGCGACGGACTTGAGCGCGGCACACGTGAGCGCGGAAAGGATCTGTTGTTGAACGGTCATGGTGAGCGCTCCGTGGTGGATAAGGAAAACAGAGAGAGGGTCAGCGGAGGAGCTCCGCAGCGGGCGCCGCCGGTCGGTTCCAGCGGCCCTGGCCGAGCCCTTCGCGCACCTTCAGCAGGTGGTGGATCGCGTCGGTGCAGGCGCCGCCGGTCCAGTCGGGGTGGGTGGGGGGCCAGTCTTCGAGCCCGGAGGGCAGCCGCAGGCCCCGTTGGCGCGCGACCACGACCTCATTGTGTCGGTTCAGCCACCCGCGGACGAGCGCGACGCAGTCTTCGTTGGGCGGGCGGTTGCCGTGCCCCTGGAGCTGCTCCAGCTCAAACCGCCCGGGCGCGCCGGTGATGGGGACGATCCAGGCGGTGGCCTCTTCTTCGCCGTGGTACCCGTGGCCACGAACCTGGTAGGCGAAGCCGCGGCGCGCCCGACAGAGCAGGGCCCAGTCGCCCCGGCCCAGGCAGTGCTGCATCCGGTGGCCAGTCTCGATGAGGCTGCGCTCGTCGGGGATGGCCACGATGTAGGGGGTGGAGGGGAGGGGAGGAGCAGGGAAGCTGCCCATGCCCCCCATGGTCTTGTCCAGCGCGCGGATCAGCCGCCCGCGCAGGCGCTCGATCCCATCGAGGGCGCCCAGCGTGGGGGCCGGGTCGGTGATGGACAGACAGCGGCGGATGGCGATGATGTCGGTGCACATGGTGTGCAGGGTGGTGGCGAAGACCTCCTGCCGGGCTTGTTCGTACAGGGTGGCCGAAAGGAGCTGGGGCACCTGCCCCTCGGTGAGGAGGCCGAGCAGGCGGGCTTGCCGGGGGGTGGGTGGCGCGCTGTGGAGGAGCCGCTTGCGGGCGATCTCGGCCGACCAGGCCTGGGCGAGGTCGAGGAAGTCGGCCAGCTCCCAGGGGGGCGCATCGCCGACGGGGCGCAGGGCGCCGACACGCCGGAGGAGGCCGATGAAGGCCTTGTCGTCGGGCAGGCCCAGCCAGCCGGCGATGCGTCGCCAGGTGGACCAGCCGGGCCCCGGCCGGAGGAGGGCCCGAGCGCTGCGCCAGGGCTGGCAGACCGCGGGGCGCCCGAAGGCCTGCCGCACGGTGTTGGCGTCGGCCAGGGCGGCGGCGAGGAGGGGCACATCGCGCTGCAGGCCCGAGGCCCCGTCCTTGCCGAGGGCGGCGAGCTGCAGGCCCTTCCACTGGCGCTGGTGGAAGGAGGCGGCCAGCACATCGTCGCGCACGGTGGGCGGCAGGGCCGCGCAGGCGGCGCGCACGGGGAGGGCCCGGCCTGGGTCTTCGCCGATCGGGTGCGCGTCCTCGGTCACCCGCAGGTCGATGAGGGGGTTGACGCTGCGCCAGGGGTCGCGGCCCTCCCGGGCCCAGGCCCGCGGATTCGGCCAGATGCGGATGACCGAGACCCCGTGGGAGGAGAAGCGGTAGAGCTTGTTGCGCGCGGGGAGGTAGATCACCCCGGGCACGAAGTGTCCGGTGTCCTTGTGGTTCGGCCGGGCGGCTGCAATCATGACGCCTCCAGGAGACCGCGTAGCCAGGGTGGATGGAACGGTAGGACAAAAAATGTCCAACGTTGCGCCGGTGGGTGGCTTGCACTCCAGACGCGGGCAGGCGGACGATGCGGACAGTCCCGCCCAGACAATCTCCCCGCCGGTCGCCCAAGTGCCATCGAAGGGTGCGATGCCAGCAGCGCCAACGTTGGATCGCCCGAAGCGCGGCGGCCCCTGGGCGACTGGCGCGCGGGCCCCGCCCAAAGGGCCGCCGGGGGCGCTACAACTCCGCGCCGTATTGCAGGCGCCAGCGCGGCTGTGGTAGGTGCCCCGGCCATGTTGCAGCCGGGACAGCGCCTCTTCGATGGTCGATACCGCCTCGTTCGACACCTGCGGGCCGGCGGCGCCGGCGTGGTTTGGGAGGGAGAAGACCAACGCCCCCGGCGCGGCGACGCCGCCGCGGTGGCCATCAAGGTCATCGACGCGTCCGGTGGAGGCGCCGAGGCCGCCGCCCGGGAGGCCGAGGTGGCCACCCGGGTGCGCCACCCCAATGTGGTGACGGTGCGCCACGCCTTCGTGGAGGATGGGCTCGCCTTCCTCGTCATGGACCTCGGCTGGGGCAGCCTCTTCGACCTCGTCAGTCGCCAAGGGCCCCTCGCGCCGCCCCTCGGCGTGGGCTGCGTGCTCCAGGCGGCCCAGGCCCTCGCCGCGGCCCACCGGGTTGGCGTCGTGCACCGCGACGTCAAGCCCCACAACCTGCTCCTCTTTCCCGATGGCACCGTGCGCCTCGCCGACTTCGGCATCGCGCGGGCCATGGTGGATGCCACCGCCCGCACCCGCACCGGCGCCCTGTTGGGCACCATCACCTTCATGGCCCCCGAGCAGCGTCGCGACCCGCGGGCCGTGCAGCCGGCCACCGATGTCTACGCCCTGGCTGTCACCCTCGCCTGGCTGCTGCTGGGCGACACCACTGAGGAGCCGTGGACCGAGGAGGCGGCGGCCCAACTCCGGTCGGCCGGGGTCCCCGACGGCCTGATCGCGCGGATCGCCCAGGCCGGGGCGCGGCGCCCCGAAGATCGCCCGGCCCATGGCGCCGCCCTGGTCGACCTCCTTCAGGCGAGCGGGGTGGTCGCTGACCTTGGCGGGCTGCGGCAGGCCGCGGCGAAGCCCCTGGGCGCCGACACGATGGTGGTGGCGCCCGCCGCGCCGCCGCCGGTGGTGCAGCGGTCCATCGGCGGCTGGGTCCTCGGCCTCGGGGTGGCCCTCGCCGCGGGGCTCGGCCTGGGCCGTCTGTTCGGTCCCGCAGCGGAGGCCACGCCGGCTGCGCCGCCCCTGCCGCCCTGCGCCACCACCATCACCGACTGGAGCGAGGACGTGCGCGCCGGCCCTGAGGAGACGGTGGCGGGGGCCCTCGCCGACATCGACAAGGACGGCCTCCTCGACGCCATCTTCTCCAACCAGGGCGCCGAGACGGCGACGATCTGGTGGGGTGAACGTGGGCAGATGCCCACCCAGCACCAGGAGGTGCCCCTCGGCCGCACTGGCGCGCCCGTCGCGGTGGCCGACGTCGACCAGGACGGCTTCCCCGACCTCATCGGCGCCCTGCAAGACTACAGCGCCATCGCCGAGATGCGGGGGGCGGGTGAACGGTCCTTTCATCCCCCAACCCGGGTCTTTCAGAACCCACCGCCCACCTCCCTTGCGGTGCTGACCCCGCCTGGATCCCCGGCCACCCTGGTCTTCTCCGAGCTGCGGGGCAACCTCAACACCCGGACCCGCGCGGCGGCCTGGGGGCCCCACCGGATGCTGATGAATGAGGTCGATGGCGTCACGGTCGCCGGCCTCGTGCCGAGCGGTGGCTCCGTATATGTGATGATGACGGGTGAACAGGGCGCCCGGGCGCGCAGCCACCAGCGCGGGCCCTTGGAGACGCCACCCCTCCAGCGCTGGATCGCCAGCCCCTCCAGCCAGCAGGACGACTATCGCTTGTTTGGCGTGACGGCAGACCGCGAGATTGTTCAGATCAGCCCCGAGGCCCCGCCTTGCGTCTTGGGGAGAGAGTTTAGGCACTGGCAATACGCGGCCATTGGCGATTTGGACGGCGATGGCGTGCTGGACGCCATCGCCCACGCGACCTGTCGACTGTGTACGAGCAACCAGGTGTTCATTCGCGGCATCGGCGGACCCTGACCCAGCCCGCTCCGACCTCCGCGGCGGCGCACCCGCCGGGGAGTGGGTTACGTCCCCGCCAAGATGGGCACCCTCCGAATCGTTGACGGCGACAACCGCCACACCGTCCCGCTCGCCGTCAGCACCCTGGTGGGCCGGGCCTGGGCCTGCCTCGCCCGCATCCGGCAGGCCGGCGTGCCGCTCTACTGGCTGGAGCTGCGCTGGTATGCGGGCTCCTGGGCCTGGCGTCCGCTTTCGGCTGGGGCCCGCACACGGGGCAGCGGCCCCTCCCTGGGCTCGGAGTGGCGCGCGTTCACCGCCGCCGGTGGGCGACCGGCTCGGGTGACCCTGTCCTCCGAGGTCTGGGTGGAGCTGGTCGATCCGGCGCCGCCGGAGGCCTTTGTCACCGACGCTGTCTCTGGTGCGCCGCTCTCCGCCGAGGAGGCCGAGGAATACGTCGAACTGCGGCGCGACGCCGTCCTACCCGTGGAGGCCGAGGGCGACCTCTCGCGCGGCCTCGCCGACGGCGGGGTGTGGGTGGTGGGCGGACGGGCGCTTCGGGCCCATGTCCCCGCCGCCGAGGCCGACACCTGGGACCGCTGCCTCGACCTGGGCCACCCCGAGGTAGAGTTGGACATCGACGACGCCGCCCGCACCGCCCGCTTTCGCCTGGGCGACGCCGAGGCCGTGGCCCGGGGCGCCTGCGTGTGTCTGTTGCAGGTCTATGCCGCCGCCCGGGCCACCGACTCCCCGGCTGGCGGCTGGTTGACCCCCGACGAGGCCCTCGCCGCCTGGGTGGAGCTGGGTGCCCCCGCCGATTCCCGCCCGGATCGGGTGGCCTGGGAGCGCGCCAAGCTGCGGGCCCAGCTCTCCCGGGCCGGGGTCGCGGGCTTGGACGCCCTCTATGAGGTGCGCCGGGAGGGCGGCACGGTGCGGACGCGGGTGCGTAGCTTCACCTGAACAATGGGGGATTGGGCGCCTGTCTCCGTGCTCGCCCCAGATGTGTGGTGGTCCAGACGGCGGGTCGCGTGCTGGGTCTTTTCAATTGTGAAGAGGACGCCGATCGGCGAGGCTGGGTCAGGCTGGGTCCACCTTGCCGAAGGTGCCATATCAGGGCTACCCGACAGGCACGATTGAGCGCCCCGCTTCGACCATGGGCGTCAAAACTGAGGCTCCGATGCACGCAAGCTCCAATTCTCTCGCCAACCGCCGTCTCGGGCCCATTCTCCTCACCGGTTTGCCCCTCAGCCTTTTCCTCGCGTGCAACGCACCACCCTCTGCGCCCAAGGTTTCCATCGGCCCCATCTCGCCTCACACCGAGGATGATCTTGTCGCCATCATTGATGGCGATTCCGATGATGATCAGGGCAACAAGGTCTCCTACTCCTACGCTTGGAAGCAGGATGGCCTTCCTCGGAATGACATCACCGGCGACACCGTCCCCGCATCTGAGACTGCCAAGGGCCAGGTCTGGGCCGTCTCTGTTACGCCCAACGATGGAAAGGTAGATGGTCCTGCCGGGCGCGCCTCGACCACCATTGTCAATTCGTTGCCCGTGGTGGATGTCACCCTCTCTCCCGAGGTTCCGACCACCCTCGACGACCTCGTCGTGATTCCCGAAGCTACCGACGCCGACGGCCATCCGGTTGCCTTCTCCTTCTCCTGGACGCTCGACGGCGGACGCACCGACGTCGACGTTGATACCATCTCAGCAGACCAGACCGCGCATGGTCAACGCTGGGCCGTTACGGTCACGCCCAATGACAGCGAGAAGGATGGTACCCCGGTTACCGCCGAGGTTGAGATCGCCGATGCGGCCCCGGTGATGCTCGCCGTCTCGATTGTTCCCGCCGAGCCCTATGTACTCGACGACCTCATGGCTACGGTCGAGGCCAGCGACGCCGATGGCGACGCCATCACCTTTCAATATGCATGGTTTGTGGACGGCTCTCTCGTTCAGTCGGGTGTCAGTGACACCCTCGCCGCCGGTTCCTTCGCCAAGCACCAGCGCGTCACGGTTGAGGTTACACCCAAAGACGGCTTTATCGACGGCGAGCCGCTCTCGTCCGTCGACGCCATCGTCATGAACAGCATTCCCACCGCGGACGGCGTCAGTATCGATCCGTCCAACCCTTACGAGGCCACCACGCTCACTTGTCTGCCTGTGGGCTTCTCCGACGCGGATGGTGATCCCGAGGCCTGGAGCTTCGTGTGGCAGGTCAACGGCACCGAAGTCTCTTTCGCCGTCACGCTCGATGGCGCGAACTTCAGCAAGGGCGATACCATCACCTGCGCGGCCACCCCCTTCGACGGAGAAGAGAGCGGCGTCGCTGTTGCCTCCGTCCCCATCATCATCGCCAACACACCGCCTGTACTCAACTCCGTCGCACTCTCCACCCTGACCCCCACTGAGAATGACACCATCACTGTCACCCTTGGCGCGGCGTCCGATGATGACGATGACGCTATCACATTCGGATACGCCTGGTCCGTCAACGGCGCGGTCGTAAGCACCAGCGACAGTCTGCCACCAGGTCGATTCAACAAGGGCGACTCCATTTATGTTACAGTGACCCCCTGGGACGGCACCGATTTCGGCGCGCCAGTCACAAGCGCAGCTGCCACGGGTACCAATCTCGCGCCATCCATCTCGGCCGTGTCCCTCTCACCCGCTGACATCTACACCAACGACACCCTCTCTGCCGCAGTCACCGCTACCGACCTCGACGGCGACCCAATCTTCTTTTCGTATGACTGGTATGTCGACGGATTCCCTCGTGGCAGCTCGTCGTCGGCGTCGCTCAGCGGCGTCGCTTACTTCGAGAAGGGGCAGGCGGTTTATGTCGTCGTGACGCCCACAGATGGCGTCGCCATCGGCGCCACGGCCACCAGCAGCACCGTCACGGTGCTGAACTCGGCCCCCACAGCACCCGTGGTGGAGATCACCCCGTCCGACGCCACCGAGGGCGATGACCTCACCTGCACGGTTACGTCTGCCTCCACCGATGCGGACGGTGATCTGGTGACGTATTCCTTTGACTGGGGCGTCGATGGGGCTGCCTACAGCGGGGCTGTGGACACCACCACAACGAGTGTGGTGGACGGAGCGGACGTGGGGGCGAGTGAAATTTGGAGTTGTGATGCAACTTCGAGTGACGAATTCGACTCTACTTTGGGGGTCACCGCCCAGATTTTCACTACTTCAGATTGTGCTTCGCTGGTTTTTGTTAATGGCTCCGCAACTGCCACGAATGGTCAAGTTGCGCCGTTCAATTTTGCTCCCACCGACAGCTTTACTGTCTCTTGGTGGGGCTTTGCTCCCACCGGATCGTACGGCGCATACTTTGTTAAAGGAACCAGTACTTCCGACAAAGGTATAGGTGATTGGTCGATTTCAAATGGTGTGGATGGATTGATTCATTTCGCCAACCAGGATGTTTCGCAACTCAGCTTTGCTGAGACGAAGGACAAATGGGTTCACCGCACCTTCTCCTATAGCAATGGGAGTGTAAACTACTACGAGGATGGTGTTCTGTCGGGTACGGGCTCGAAGCCCTTCTCTGGAGCTAGCGGGAAGGCCCTCAGCGTAGGTGGGCTGCTTGGATACGGTAGTGGAGCAAACTCCTACATGGCCGATGTCGCGATTTGGGGGACAGCCTTGTCCCCCGCGATGGTTGCGGCAATCGCGACTGGAAGTGCCCAGCCAGACGACTTCTCTGACCTTCGCGCTTGGTGGCCGATG
>JBEIQK010000388.1:0-6038 GCA_040376505.1 Alphaproteobacteria bacterium
CCAGCGCCTCAACATCACCTTCCGCGAGATAGACGCCGCGCAGATCGTCTACCCGGCGGGCACCTTTGACGCGGCGGCGGCGGTGCAGTCGGCCCACCACTGGCGCGACCCGGCGGCGGTGCTCTCTGAGGTCGCGCGGGTGCTCAAGGTGGGCGGGCGCTTCTACCTCTACGAAGCCGACGCCGACGCGGTCTCCGTGCCCGAGGGCTGGGTGGTGCGGCGCGCCGGCTACCCGCCCGACGCCCTGCTGAAGGCCTCCTGGCGCCGCTACGGCATGGGCGAGGCGGCCTGGGAGAGCTTGAAGCAGGTGGTCCGCGACAGCCCCTTCGGCGGCGGCGAGGATGGGCGCCACGGCTTCTACCGGCGCCTCGTGCTCACCCGGCGGGCATGATCACCGGCGTCGCGGCCCTGGCCCTGCTCGCGGCCACCGCCTCCCTCCTCTTCGGCGTGGGCGTCGGCTACCTGCGCCGCGACCGCCCCCTCGACTTCTTCGATGTGGCCTGGGCCTTCCTCGGGCTGATCGGCATCTCCAGCCTGGGGGCGGTGGCGGTGTCGGTGGCGCTCACCGGCTCGCTCGACCCCTCGGCGACCCCCGACCTCGCCGCGGCGGTGCTGGGGACGGCCCTCGGCCAGATCGCGGTGGGGCTGGGCATCTGGGCCCGCGGGCAGGGGGACTACCTGGGGTTTCGCCGCGTCACCGGGGGCCGGCTGCTGGGCCTGCCGGTGGCCCTCGTGGCGGTCTTCCTGCTCTTCAACCTGAGTTGGTCTGCGCTGCTCAGCGGGATCGGCGTGGAGGTTCCCGAGCAGCAGATCTTCGGCGCTCTCGAGGCCGACAGTCCGCTGAAGCCGCTGGTGATGGTCTTCGTGGTGGGGGTGGCGCCGTTGTGTGAGGAGCTGCTCTTTCGCGGCCTGCTCCAGCGCGTGCTCACCCAGCGGGCTGGCCTCGTCACCGGCGTGGTCGGCAGCGGCCTGTCCTTCGGGCTGCTGCACCTCAGCGATCCGGCCTCGGTGCCGCCGCTGATCGGCCTGGGGCTCGGCCTCGCCTTGCTGCGGGCGCGCACCGGCAGCCTCTGGCCGGCGGTGGTGGCCCACACGCTCAACAACGGGCTCGCGATGGCCCTTGTTCTGAGCGGCCTCGCCTAAAGGGCGCGGGCGGCGGCCAGGACGGCCTCGACATGCCCGGCCACCTTCACGGGGCTCCAGACGTTGCGCACGCGGCCTTCGGCGTCGATGAGGAAGGTCGAGCGCACGATGCCCAGAAAGGTCTTTCCGTACATCTTCTTTTCGCCAAAGACCCCCCAGGCCTCGCAGAGGCCGGCCTCGTCGGTCAACAAGGGGAAGGGGAGCTGCTCGGCGGCCCGAAAGCGGATGTGCTTCTTCACTGGGTCCTTGCTCACGCCCACGATGGAGACGCCGAGCTCGGCGAAAGCGGCGGCCTGGTCGCGAAAGTCGCGGGCCTCTTGGGCGCAGGCGGGGGTGGAATCCTTGGGGTAGAAGTAGACCACCACGGGGTGGCCGAGCAGGGCGCTGAGGTCGAAGGTGCCGTCGTCGGTGGGGCCCGCGAGGGCGGGCGCCGTGGCGCCGAGGGCCGGGAGCGTGTTCATGGGTCTCTCCAGAGTGCGCCTGGGATAGCCGCCCGGCGCGCCGCGACAAGGGCGCAAGCCCTGCCAGCGGGGGGGCTGCCCGGTTACGTCGGGCCTTCATCCGGGCGGTGGAGCTTTCATGTCTGAGCACGATGGGTCAAATCGGGGTGGGAGAAGACAGAACAACGAGGGCCGCGGCGGGCGCGGTCCGGGCGGGCCGGGCGGGCCGGGGCGGTCTTCGGGGCCGGGCCGCGGGCGTCCTGCCGAGAACAAGCCCAGCGCCGAGGTCCAGCAGGCGCAGATCCGCAAGCGAGCCGAGACGCTGATGCGCGACGCGCACATCCCGGAGAACCTCGCCTGGCAGGTGGCCCGCGGCTCCGTGACCTTGAACGAGGTCCTTCAGAAGATGGCCACCCGCGACAAGGTCGACAGCCTGATCCGTCGCTACGACCTGGCCAAGTCGCTGGCCACCCAGGTGGCCTTGGGCCAGGTCGAGCTGGAGACGGTGCTCCGCACCCGCCGGATGGAGGACCACACCACCAAGTGGCGCGATCACTCGATCCTCGCCAAGGCCTTGGCCGAGAACAAGCCGCTGGCGCTGTCTTTGCACGGCAAGCGCTTCTCGGCCGGCGAGGTGCTGGAGGTGAGCAAGTACGAGATCCGCTTCCGCCCGCGCAACGAAGAAGAGACCTCCGTGCACAAGCTGCACATCAAGTTCGCCTGTGCGGCGGGCGACCTCACCAAGGTGCGGGCCCAGGTCAAGAAGGATCCCAACCGCGACGCCGTGGTGGAGCCGATCGAGCGCCCCCAGGACCGCCCGGGCTGCTCCGACAAGCGCTTCTTCAGCTACATCGATGAGGTCGCCAAGATCGTCATCACCACCATCGAGGGCGAGGTGCTGCGCTGCACCGCCGACTGGATGGGCCGCTGGGAGGTGGGCGTGAAGCTGGAGAAGGGCGCCATCCCGGTCACCGTCTTCCGCCACGCCATCGCCGACATCCGGAAGGCCTGAGATGGGCATCTTCAAGGGCGCGCTGACCGTCCGGCGCTACCGGGTAGAGGGCGAGATCCCCGAGGACTTTCGCGATCGGTACCCCGATCTGTTGAACGAGCATGCCTACCGCGAGCCGATGTCCTGGGACATCGGCAAAGAGGCGGCGGGCTGGTGCCTCGTGCACAACCTCCTCGACACCGACTTCACCGACCGCAGTCGGTGGCTCTACAACCACTACCTCGCCTTCGCGCTGCGGGTCGACAAGAAGGCGCTGCCGGCGCGCCTCTTCAAGGCGCATTTCGACAAGCGGGTGGCGAAGTGGTGCGAAGACAATGGCAAGACCCGCGTGCCCCGCGCCATCAAGCAGGAGCTGAAAGAGGCCCTGCAGCAGGAGATGCTCCTGCAGACCCTGCCCAGCGTGGCCACCACCGAGGTGTGCTGGAACGTGGTCGACGGCTGGGTCTTCTTCCACGCCACCTCCGAGTCGGCCAACGACCGCTTTCGCAAGCTCTTCCTCGCCACCTTCGGGCTGCACACCGAGCCCTTCTCGCCGCTGGACTTCCTGGCCGACGAGCCCGACATGGCCCACGCCCTCGAAGCGGCGGGCATCAGCGACTACCGGCCAGACAGCGCCGCGGCCGAAGGGGAGGGCGAATGAGCAAGGAGAGCAACCCGGCGTTGCCGCACCTGTCCACCGAGTTCTTCGTGTGGCTCTGGTACGTCACCGACCGCGATGGCGGTACCGTCAACCTGGGCGAAGAGGCCGGGGTGATCGAGGTCTGGATCGACGAGCGGCTGTCCTTCCGCACCCACGACGAAGACAAGGCGCGGGCCGTGCTCACCGGCGAAGACGCCGCGAGCTGCCTGGAGGCCCGGGCGGCGATGGCCAGCGGCAAGGTGGTGCGCGACCTGCGCCTGCGCCTGCGCAAAGAAGAGCGCGAGTACACCTTCGTGCTGCGCGGCTCGCACCTCGACCTCGCCGGCGTCAAGCTGCCCGACCACGCCCCCGACGGCGAGGACGAGCTGCTCTACGAGCGGATGTTCCTCTACGAAGAGGTGTGGTTCCTGATGCGCGCCTTGTACCGGCGCTTCGCCGCCGAGCGCACGGCGCCGACCTGGCATGGCGTCACCTTGAAGGCGATCCGCGCCTGGGTTGGCGGCTCTCGAAACGCCCTTGACAGTGAAGAGGTGGACGCATAGAGAGCGGGCGCAAGAAACGCGCGGTTAGCTCAGCTGGATAGAGCGTTGGCCTCCAGAGCCAAAGGCAGCAGGTTCGAATCCTGCACTGCGCACCACCTCATCGTCGGCCGGGTCTCCCCGGCCGATGTGCTATCGGGGAGGCTCCCATGGTGTTCCTCAGCCTCGTGGCCCTCGCCGCCGCTCAGGTGGTGGTGCCCACTCCCTCCCGCGGGCAGGATGTCGCCCAGGAGCGCACCGGCGGTCCCTTCGGCCTGGGCATCGCGATCGGCGCTCCTACGGGCCTCACGGGCGCCTTCTCGATCGGCGACTGGCAGAGCTTTCAGTTTGGCATTGGTGGCGACGCTGGCCGCTACGGCGATCTGTCGGTCACCGCCGACTATCTCTTCCACTTCCGGCCCATCACGGTCGAGTCGGGGGAGTACTCGGTGCCCCTGCACATCGGCCCGGGCATCAACGTGTCCTCCAACACCACCGAGCTGCTGGGCCTCGTGCACCTGGGGCCCCGGGTGGTGGCGGGCGCCTCGGTCTTCGTGAAAGAGCTGCCGGTCGAGCTGTACTTCGACGTGGCGCCCACGCTGTACGTGTATGAAGAGGTCACCTGGGCCTTCGACGGCCAGTTGGGCTTGCGCTACTACTTCTGAGCGGGAGAGGTCGGCCGGATGGTGCAGGGCGCGTCACGGGGATTGGGGTGAAGATTCGCTTCTGGGGCGTGCGGGGCTCAATCCCCGTGCCGGGAGCGGGCGCTTCGGTTTGGGGCGGCAATTCCTCCTGCGTAGAGGTCGAAGCCGCCGATGGCTCCTCCTTGATGCTGGACGGCGGAACCGGAGCGCGGCTCTGCGGGCAGAGCTTGCTCCAACGCCGGGTTCGGCAGGTTCATGTGCTGTTCACGCACTTCCACACCGACCACATCTTCGGCTTCCCCTTCTTCGGCCCCATCTACGCGCCCTCCTGCAGAGTTGACGTCGGCATCCCGGCCTTTGGCAGCTCGGAGCTGCACAACCCGCTGGCGCGCTACATGAACGGCGTCTTTCACCCGGTGCGTCTCTCCGATCTGGGCGACCGCGTGGTCTGCCGGAATGTGCGCCCCAACAGCGTCTTTGAGATGGGGCCATTCCGGGTCACGGGCACTGTCATGAATCACCCGGGCGGCGCGATGGGCTACCGGGTGGAGGTCGACGGCCAGGTGATGACCTACCTCACCGACACCGCTCCCCTGGCCCGCCCCGATGAAGGCCTGATGGCCGGCTACGGGCCGCCGCTCTTGGAGCAGCGCGTGATGGAGCTGCTTGAAGCCTCCGATCTGGCCATCTTCGACACGATGTTCAGCCGCGACGAGTACCTCGAAAAGATGACCTGGGGGCACGCCTACCCGGAGTACGCCCTGCGCCTCGCCCAGGAGGCAGACGTCCGGCGCCTCGCCCTCTTCCACCATTCCCCCGAGGCCACCGACGCTGAGCTCGATCGCCTCGACGCCCACTGGCGCGGCGCGGAGGGGCCGGTTTCGGTCTTCTGCGCCAAGGAGGGCGAGGCCGTGGACCTCGAGGGGTAGCGTCCTTCATCGATGTCAGCGTGGCCAGCAGCGTGTTGGCCGCGCCCTTGTTGCTGTTGGGCGGGCTGTGGGCCCTCGCACTTTGGGCCAGCCTTTGGCGCCGTCTCATCGAAGAGCAGGCCGCCGACGCCCTCGCCGGCGCTGCGGCCCTTGGGCTCACGGTGCGCCCGGCCTCCGTGCGGGGAAGGGTGGTCGCGCGCGGGCAGTTGGGGGGCCAGGATGTCGCGGTGCTCTGGCTGGGCGGGGTCAGCGGGCTGCGCTGCCGCGTCCAGGTGCGCGACGGCGAGGCCTCGGCACCCTTCCTCGCCGAGGCCAGCGCCTTGCGCGAGGCCCTGGTGCGGTACGGCGTGGCGCTCTGAGCCCGCTCAGGGCTGCGGCAGGGCGAAGCTGAGCTCGCGGGCCCCCCGCCGCTGAACCTCCTGCTCGGCGGAGAAGGTGCGCAGGCGGTCGAGCACGTCGGGCAGGCTGTTGGGGACGTGGTCACCGGGGGTGAGCCGCGCCACCGCGAGGCCGGCCCGCGCCTCTTCGAGGAAGGCGAGGGCGTAGTCGGAGAGGGCCCCGGCCCGATCGCGCTCGCGCAGGAGGGCGCCGCGGTGGCCGAGGAGCTGGTTCAGGTGGGAGATCGTGGCCCGCTTGCGCTCGCGGGTGAAGGGGTCTTCGGTCTGGTCGAGCTCGGCCGTGAGGGCGGTGAGGCGCTGATCCAGGGCGGGGA
>JBEIQK010000580.1:0-4321 GCA_040376505.1 Alphaproteobacteria bacterium
ACACAGAAGCTGCCTGACGTTGCGGGCACTGCGGCCCCTGGGCTGTTCGGCGTCGATACCGAGGGCGGGACCGACCCTGAGTTGGAGGCCCTCAAGGGGGAGGCACTGACGGACCTCGTCGCTGAGGTGGCAGCATTTTCCCCGCTGTCCTGGCCCAGGATGGTTGGCACTGCCATTGAAGCTCGGCGGGAGCGAAAGAATCCGCCTGCGGCTGCGCCTGGTGCCGTTCCACCAGCAGGGACCGTACCGCCCGTAGCAGCCCCTGCTGGGACCGTTCCGCCCGCCACGACAACGCCAGGGGCGGCGTCGCCTGTCGCCGCCCCTGAGGCTCCCCCGGCTGCTGCCCCCACTGCAGCCGGGGGGCCGGAAATTATTTCCGCCCCCCCTGAGAAGCCCGAGCTAAGGGCACGGCCCGTTGGCCAAATTCAGCCCACGCCCGTGGCTCGCGAAGCGTTTGAATCCGATGCCGATTTCGCCCAAGTGGCGACGGTGATGCCCGAGGGCACGGAGTATTCGGAGTACAGCAACCCAGAGAATGGCAAGCGGGTTGTGATGGCCCGGCTTCCGACCGGGGTGTCGATCGAATTCAGTGCCTCCGAGGGCCGGACTCTCTACGAGGACATTGAGGCCAAGGCGGATGCCAAGTTCCCCGCTGCATCGCAGGCCCCCGCCAAGGCCGCCTGGATTCAGCAGCAACGGGCCGCAGTGGAGAAGGAATACGGCAAGCCATTTGATCAGCTGGCGAACCGCGTCGCCCAGGGTGCGGCCATGCCGGTGGCAATCAAGGACAAGAATGGCCGCGACAAGACGTTCTCGGTGCTCGTGGGGCTGACGAGAGGGTTGTCGCCAGAGGCCACGACACAGGCGTCATACGAGGAGGTCTTGCACTCGGTTGGCATGCTGGCCGATTCCGGAATTGGCCTTCCGTTGTTCGAGTCCAAAGACCCGAACTTCGTGGCGGCGATGGATGCCACCATCCCAGAGTGGAGGAGCCTGGCGAAGACCAATCGAACGCAGCTGGAGAATCGGGTCGCCAGCGAGTTGATGGCCAATCTCGCCCCCGGCCGACTGCGTCGGGCTGCCGGTGCCGCCGTCACTTCACTGGACTCGCAGAAGTGGCAGAAGCTGTGGTCCGTCATCAAGGACCGGGCGTTCGAGGGGGCCGTCCGGGGCCTGCGACTCCTGGGCTTCCTGCCACGCGCAGGCAAGCGGCAGTTCCGTCCGATCACCACGCCGGAGAAAGCGCGGGCTGTCGCCAACGCCATGCGCGACGCACTGGGCGCGAACAAGGTCGGGCGGTCACTGCGGGTGGAGAGCCAGCAGGTCGCTGACGCGATGTGGCGACAGATGTCTCGCCAGATCGCCGCGATCCTGGAAGTGGACGACACGCCCGCCCAGGCCCCGCCTGCGGCCCCTCAGCCGGCCCGGCAGGCTCCTTCAGCGGCAAAGCCTGAGATTGCTCCGGCTCCTGCCACGCAAGCCCCTGCTGAGGCCCCAGCGGCGACTGCGGCCAAGGCCCCCGAGGAAGCTGCGGCTCCCGTGCCGCCCGCCACCGCACCGGCCCCCACGCCACCGGCCGAGGCTCCGGCCCCCCCGAAGGCGCCTGCTGCCGAGGCATTGCCCCCACCGGCGACATCGCCCGCTGATGCCCAAGCCGAGCGTGCCGCCAAGCAGGCGCAGGCGATGGCGGCGTTCCGTAAGCAAATGATGGCCAAGCCAGCAGCGGCTGCGGCCTCGCCCGCTGCTGCACCCGAAGCGGCCGCCCCAACTCCTGCTCCACAGGCGGCACCGGCTCCAGCTCCCGCCGCACCTCCGGCTCCGACTCCAACTCCGCAGCCAGCCCCCACTCCGGCCCCCTCGTCGGCTGCTGCGCCCGGACCCGCTCCTGCTGCGCCCGCACCGGCCGCTCCGGCGCCCGCACCCGCGGCACCGACTACCGCTGCCCCCAAGTCGGCGCTTGACTCGGCGCTGGATGATGCGGTCTTTGGCGCTTGGAGCCTTGGCGGCGAAGCGAAGCGAACAGGCGTCGGATTTCGGTACGTCCACAAGGACGGAAGGGGGCTGATGAATAACGAGTCCCTGAATTATGACAAATTGACAGACGATGAGTATTTTGAGGTCGAGGATGGATATCTCAGGCTGCGGCAGCCCATGGATGTGCCAGCAGGTGCCACTTTTGCATTCACCGCAGAAGGCGAGGCGCAACACAAACGGCTAATACAGCTGCTGACGAAGGCGTCTCGGTCAGCGGTGCGTCGCCAAAAAATTGACCTCAGCAACTATGTCGTGGTCTGGGAAAGCGATGATGGACAGTTGGCGCGTCAGCCCCGACCGGCTGCAAGTCGTTCGGAGCCATCGTCGCCGACTTCCGGTGGGGCTTCCCAAAAAAGGCCCGTCGCCACGTTCTTCTCAGGCATCGGTACGATGGAGGCTGCGCTGACGGGTGTCTCGCCCCAGCTGGTCGCCGAGTACGACCCTGACATCCAGGCGGAGTACAACCGATCGCATGGCGCCAAGTTCACGGCCCGGTCGATTGTGGATGTGAACCCCAAGGAGGTCCGTGACTCCGGGGCAGTGCTGTTCCATGCCTCGCCGGAATGCAAGCGGTTCTCGATGGCCAACCGGGACCGGTCGCCAAACGACCTTGACCTGCTGTCGGCTAAGGCGGTCGCAGCGGTGATTCGCGAGGCCCGGCCCCCGGCGGTGACGGTCGAGAACGTTCCCCAGTACCAGGACACGGAGCTGCTCGGGCTGATCACACAGGCCCTTGACGAGGCCGGGTACACCCACCGCACCGTGGTCATCGACGCGGCGGATCTGGGGGCTCCCCAGCGACGCAAGCGAATGTTGGTGCAGGCGGTGCTCAATGGCGAGTTGCCAGCCCTGCCAGCCCAGCGGCCTGCCGGGGACTGGTACGCTGCGATCCAAGACCTGATCCCAGCGGCCCCCAAGGATGAACTGCCCCAGTGGGAGCGAGTGCGACTTGATGCCATGATGGCCCGCGGTGCCATCGACGGCGCGAAGCCGATCATCACGATGGGCGGGTCGATCAATGCATCGGTGGTCAGTGCCGCCAATGCAGGCGGGCCGGCCCCCACACTCAAGGCCGGCAACCAGGTTCCCCGGTTGGTGCTGCCGGGTGGGGACGTGCGTCGGGTGACGCCGCGAATGATGGCGCGGCTGATGTCGCTGCCCGACTCGTTCCCCGTGCCCGAGAACAGCCGGATGGCGAGCCGCGTCCTGGGCAACGGGATGCAGGGAGAGTTCACCCGCGCGCTGGTTCAGCCCCTTGTGGACCAGGTGGCCCCCGAGGGGATTGCGTCGTACTCCCTCAGCGAGGAAGAGTTCGATCGCAAGGCCCGGACCGTCCAGGCGATCATGGGTGCGGCACTGACACGGGCCGATGCACCCGAGCGAACGATCGGCGGCTTCGCCACAACCCTTGCCAATGCGTTCCGCGACCGCAAGGGCGATCCACAGAAGCTCCAGTCGATCATTGAGTTTGCCGGCCAGTATTACGAGTACCTCGCCGATACCAACACCACGTTCCCGGCGGACGACGGCACCCCAATCGCGGTGGTGCGGCCCTCGCCCGCTGATGTAACCAGCGCCGTCGCTCAGGCCCAGCGTGTGTTCTTCGGTCCTGCTGCCACGCCGCAGCCGCCTGCACCGACACCGGCACCCGTGTTGGGTCGGCCTCCGTCGCCACCCATTCCCCGTCCCGCCCCTGCCCCACCAGCCTGGAAGGCCGTTGCCGACCAGCTGAGGCAGCGGCACAACATCAACGTCGAAGAGGACCGCAGTGGCACTTCCAGAGTCTTCGTCATCACCTCGACGCTCCCTGAGGTATCCGTCGGCCGCGCCGCCCTCCAGGTCATTGCGGCCTCAGGCATCGCCGCCGGCTCCGACCGCATCCGGACCGAAGGCGGCATTGCCCGGCGACAGGATGATTACCTCATCGCCAGCCGCGAGGCTACGATCGCAGCCCTCTTACGATCTCTCGACCAGTCGTCCACTGACGCCGAACGAACTGGCGGCGTGGTCGATCTCGATGGCGGCGAGAACGGAGGAGCCCGACCCCGAACTGTGGCAGGAGATGATCGAAAATCCGGGGAGTTCTATCGGGGGGTAGTGCCCGAAGACATCCAGGAACTGATCAACCGCGGCACTGCGGTGCCGGAGGACGTGCGCCGGAACCAGATCGAGGACATCGGCATGGCCGAGAATGCTCGGCAAAACAACGAGCCGGTGTTCCTGGTTAGTTCGGCCGCAGGCTCCGGCAAGACCTTTGTGCTGGGTGGGATCGCCGCGCTGGCACAGA
>JBEIQK010000518.1:0-4755 GCA_040376505.1 Alphaproteobacteria bacterium
CACCGTGCTGCTGGGCACCTACGAGGGCGCCCAGAGCCGCATCGAGACACCAGCGCCGATGACCTACCTGAGCGTCACCCTCGGCGCCGGCGAGGCCTGGCGCTACGCCCGGCCGGCTGACTTCACCGTCCTGTGGATCTCTGTCTTCGAGGGCAGTCTCCAACTCCCCGATGGCCAGGAGGTCTCGGCGGGGGAGCTGGCGATCTTCGAGGATGAGGGAGAGCTGCCCCTTCAGTCCGCCCACGGCGCCCGCTTCATCCTGGGTGCGGCCCCCCTTCATCCGCACCCGCTGGTGCTGGGCTATTACTCTGTTCACACCAGCGAAGCGGCGCTGCAGACCGGCGAGTCCACCATCGCCCAGATCGGCCGCGAGCTGCGCGCCGCGGGCCGGCGGTAAGCGCCGATCCACGAGGGCCAGAGCCCGGCTGCCCCCAGGGGCCGCTCAATCGACAGAAGACTGACTGTCCTCGATACCGCGCGCATCGTCGCCATCGCCCAGGGTCAGGCAAAAGAAGCGGTTGAATTCGCTGGGCCCATAGGGCGGAAAGGGCGCGCAGGCCTCAAACCCCGCCGCAGCATAGAGGCCCAGCGCCGCCGCGAAGGCCGGCCCCGAGCCGGTCTCCAGGAACACGCGGCGGTAGCCACGGCGCCGCGCCTGATCGAGCAGGTAGGTCAACATCGACCGACCGAAGCCCCGCCGCTGGTGGGCCCGCGCCGTGCGCATGGACTTGATCTCCCCGGCCTCCGGCGCCATCTCGCGCAGGGCGCCACAGGCCACCACCCGATCGCCCTCCCAGGCCGTCCACAACGTGATCTCCGGCCGGCGCAGCCCGGCCAGATCGAGGGCAAACACCGCCTCGGGCGGGGAGCTCGCCCGCATGTCGGCGAGGTGCTCCGAGAGCAGGTCGAGCACCCGCGGATCGGTCAGGTCAGCCGGAATCATCCTCACCATGGCCGTCGCTCCCACGCCTGCCCGCTGCGCGACGCGCGGGCCCAGCCGCCGCCTGACTATCCGCCTCCCCCCGGGTCCCGCCATGGGATCAGGGCCACCCCGCCGCGAACGGTCGCCGGTGCAGGGTCGCCGCCTTCAGGTCAGAGCGACCGGGGCCTGATCGGCCGGCATCTGCGCCAGCTCGGCCTCGGTCAGTCGCGCGTAGATCTCGATGCGGTTGCCATCGGGGTCAAAGAGCCACAGCTCGTGCAGGGGCGTCCCCTTCCAGGTGGTGCGCGCCGGCTTGTCGATCGGCACCCCCGCCTCCAGCGCCCGGGCCGCCGCGTCGATCACCGCGCCCCGATCCGGCAGCTCCACGCCCAGGTGGTAGAGCGTGTCCTGGTGCAAGGTGAGGCCGTCGGCCACCACCAGCACGAGGTTGGTGCGCAGCCCCGGGTGAACAAAGGTCACATAGCGGTGGGTCCAGGCCTTGGGCGCAACCCCCAGCAACCACTGATAAAAGCGGGCGCTGCGCGGCAGATCGGCCACCCGAAGGCTCGCGTGAAACTCGATGGGCGACAGGCACGGCGCCGGATCGAGCAGCGCCGCCAGCACCTCCATCCGCCCGCGGATCTGGTCGCGGGCCTGCCGAAAGCGGGCCAGCATGGCGTCTTCATCGAGGGAGGGGTCGTCGCTCGCCGGATCGGGGATCGGCCAGTGGAGGCGAGCCAGGCCGCCCAGGTAGACCGGACAGACCTCCTCGGCGCAGAGGGTCACCACAGTGCCCACCGTCGCCGGATCAATCCCGTCCACCGCCTTGGAGGACTGACCGGCGAGGTCCACCCCCACCTCGGCCATCACCCGAATGGCGTAGGGGTTCACCCGCGACGGCCGCGACCCGGCGCTCCACACCGGCCGCCCGCCCAGCAGGCGCCGCGCCCAGCCCTCGGCCATCTGGCTGCGCGCCGAGTTGGCGACACAAAGAAAGAGAAATCCTGCAGCCTCTGCGCTCATGCGGCGATCTCCTCGGAGAAGTAGCGGCGACGAATCCACAGCGACACCTGCACAAGCCCGATCAGCGCCGGCACCTCGACGAGCGGGCCGATCACCGCCGCAAAGGCCGCCCCGCTGTGCAGGCCAAAGGTGGCCACCGCGACCGCGATCGCCAGCTCGAAATTGTTGGAGGCCGCCGTGAAAGACACGGTGGCGGCTTGCGCATAGCGAGCCCCCGCTCGCTTGCTGAGGAGGAAGGAGGCGACAAACATCAGGCCGAAGTAGAGCAAGAGCGGAATGGCGATGCGCACCACGTCGAGCGGCAAGGCCAGCAGGGTCTCACCCTTGAGCGAGAACATCACCACGATCGTAAACAGAAGCGCCACCAGGGTGATCGGCCCCACCCGCGGCACAAAGACCGACCGGTACCAGGCCTCACCCTTGAGCCTGACCAGCACCTTCTGGCTGAGGACACCCGCCACAAAGGGCACCCCCAAGTAGAGGCCCACGCTCTGGGCGATCTCCCCCATCGAGATGTTCACCACCGTGCCCGGTAGCCCCAGGAGCCCCGGCAAGTAGGTGGCGAAGAACCAGGCGTAGACGGGAAAGAGGAGAACCTGAAAGACCGCGTTTACCGCCACCAGGCCCGCGCAGGCCTCCGTGTCGCCCTCCGCCAGCTCATTCCAAACGATGACCATCGCGATGCAGCGCGCGAGGCCGATCAGGATGAGGCCGATCAGGTAATCGGGCTTGTCGGGAAGAAAAACCACGGCGAGGCCAAACATCAACAAGGGCCCCACCACCCAGTTCAACACCAGCGACAGGGCCATCACCTTGGGGTTGGCAAAGACCCGCCCCAAGTGGTCAAAGCGCACCTTGGCGAAGGGCGGGTACATCATCAGCACCAGCCCCACTCCGATCGGCACGGAGGTTGAGCCCACCCGCATCGCGTCGAGGGCCTGGGGCACCGCCGGGGCCAGGGCGCCCAAAGCCACGCCGAGGGCCATCGCCAGAAGAATCCACAGGGTCAGGTAGCGATCGAGGAAGGAGAGCCGCTGAACCAGGCCGGGAGAGGCAACAGACATGGCAGCTCCGCAGGGTCAGAGCGAGGCGACGAGGCGCTTGAGCAAGCCGAGGGTGGCCGGCTCGATGCAGTAGCAGATCCGCGGCCCGTCGACCTCACCGCGAATCAGGCCCGCCTCTTTGAGCACCTTGAGGTGCTGCGAGACGGTCGACTGCGCCAGGGGCAAGGCCTCGACGAGCTCTCCGCAGACGCAGGACGCGCGCTGAACCAGGATGCGCAGGATCACCACCCGCGCCGGATGACCGAGGGCGCGGGCGAGGCGGGCCAGGGTGGCGTCGACCTCAGGCCCCTCCAGGGGGAGCGCGGCCGGATCCGCCGGCACCGGGCAGCAATCGGGTGGGCAGCTCATCGTAAAGACACGATAGCCGGCCCCGATCGACCGAACAAGCCCCGATCCGCCCTTACTCTGGGAGGGCCCGCCCCCGGGTCTCAATCATCCAGGGCAGCAGCGCCAGGCCCAGCAGCGGCACCAGCGCGACCCAGGTGAGCAGATCGAGGGCAGCGGCATAGGCGTCGGCCCCGCGAGAGGCGATCGATCCCACCACAAAGGGCCCCGCTGCGGCCAGCACCCGGCCGGCGTTGTAGCAGAAGCCGGCGCCCGTGCCGCGGAGGCGGGTGGGAAAGAGCTCCGGCAGGTAGTAGGTGAAGCTGCCAAAGACGCCAAAGACCGACAGCCCCACCGGCAGGTAGAGCCACAGGCGCAGATCGGCCGGCCACTGCACGCCAAAGGCCAGAAACAGCGACACCGCCGACAAGCCGAAGTACAGTCCATACATCGGCCGTCGCCCCAGGCGCTTGGCGATCGGCACGGTGGACAGGGTGCCGATCAGGCCGCCCAGGTTGAACAGATTGGTGGCGGTGGTCTTGGTGCCCTCGATCAAGCTCTGCCGTGCGCTGCCACTGAGCCCCTGCTCCGTCGCCAGCGCGTCGCCGATGCCGCCGGCCACGAGCGGGATGAAGGCGTTGCAGCCCCACCAGGTCAACATCGCCACCGCCGCCACCGCCATGCCGCTCAAGGTCACCGCCCGCCAGGTCGGGCCAAAGAGCTCCGAGAAGCGGCCCCGCTCCGCCGCCGGCGCCGCCGCGGCGCTCCACCGCGCCGGCTCCGCGAGGCTGGCCCGCATGAAGAGGGCCGCCACCGCCGGCAAGGCGCCCACCGCAAAGACCCACCGCCAGGAGGTGGAAGGATCATCGGTGAGCCAAACCCCGGCGATGAGCCAGTTCACCGCCGTGGCCAGAAACAGACCCACCGGCGCCGAGGCATAGAGCAAAGCCCCCGCCTCAACCCGGCGGTGCTCGGGAACCACCTCGGCCACCATCGCCGCGCCAGCCGCCCACTCCCCGCCGATGCCGAGGGCCGCGATGCCGCGGAAGAGCAGCAGCACGCCGAGGTTGGGCGCCAGGGCGCATGCGCCGGTGCCCAGGGCGTAGAGGAGGATGGTGGCGATCATCGTGCGGCCTCGGCCCCAACGATCGGCAACCCGCCCGAAGAGCAGCCCCCCCGCCGCCGAGCCGAGCAGCAGCACCGCGCTGGCCACCCCGGTCCAAAAGAGCGCCGCCGACTTGCCCTCGGGCGAGCCCAACTCGAGCCCCAACAGCGTGGTGACACAGTTGGCGGCGACATAGTTGAAGAGCAGCGCATCGAAGATGTCAAAGCCCCAGCCCACCCAGGCCGCCGCCATCACCTTCCATTGCGCTTTGTTCATGTCGAGGGCGATCGGGCGGTCCACGGGGCATCCTTCCTGCG